>CALVZT010000036.1 GCA_944372595.1 uncultured Clostridia bacterium | reverse complement strand
TTTTCTTCAAGATCGGTAATTACATTGTTTTCATCAACGCAAGCAACTGCCATTCGACCTTTAAGTTTGGTTTTGGGTAAGCGGCTACCAAGGGCACAATCACAATTTTCTTTTTTAAAAAAATTATAGTAATCGATTAATTTAAAATCAAACAAATCATCACTTACGGCAATAATGGTGTCGTCGTCTATATTTTTTTGTTTGATGGTATAAGCTATGTCTCCAATTGCACCCAGTCGATTCTCGTTAGATGTTGTGTGATCGTTAATAACGTCTAATTTAAATGGGTACTTTTGTTTTTTTAACCACTTTACAAAAACGTTATAATATTTGTCATTGGTAACAATTGTTACTTCATCAATGGCGCTAATTGTTGCAAGTTCGTCAAGCAAATAATTGATAATTGTTTTGCCTTTTGATGTTAATAAGCCTTTGGGAATTTTTTTTGTAAGATCTCCAAGACGAGTTGAGTAACCCGCACACAAAATTATTGTTTTCATACATACCTCTTATTATGAGTTAATGATTGCATTAAGTTTTGTCATATCATCAAGAATTGTCATATTTCCACTATAATCCAAAAGGTCAGTAGTTTGTTGTGACCAGTAGTAAACACTGCGATTCTCGTATTGTTGTAGTTCATAGGTTATGCGCATCATAACAATATATCCTTGGGAATTAATTCCAAATTCCTGACAATATGAATATATGTAATCAGGGTATGCTTCGTTACTATTTGTAATGAGTTTATCAGTAATAGTAGTTTGGTTGTTAACGTATTCGATATTAAAGTTTAATTTATAGTAAGTGGTTTCTTCAAATTCTTTTGTGTAAATATTATCAACAATCATAGAACTATCGAGTGAAGGAATTAAAAATTGTTTTTGAGTATTACACAAACTCTCGGTATTAGTTGATTGTGAAGATACAACGTCGTTTGTCATTGATTTATTAAGGTAATAGATGGTTTCTCCATTTGAATCATTTATAACAGCTATTGGTCTGCCCTGGTAATTGCTGATTTTAACATTGTTAATATATTCTTTATAATCTCCTTGATTGCGATTCTCGTGTTGATATTTTATATCAAAATTTAAATTGGTTATATCTCTTGTCTTGTTGTAGGCATCTTGATACAATGCAAGAAATTGCTCGGTAGTTAAATTACTAGAATTATATTCAATATCGTCGTAATGCTGCTCTTTGCACCCTGCAAACAAAAAAACTAAACAAATTATCATAATTAATGGTATAACTTTTTTCATAATTACTCCTTTATGTTAGCATTGCTCACTATTAAAAAAATATAATTGACTCTCTATCGACAAATAAAGTATATATAATTTATCAAGATTTGACAATCAAACGATTATATTTTACCAAAATAATTATAGTATATATATACAAAAAAACACTTGATTTTTTCATTCATGTGTGATATATCAATTAAGAATAGTCTTATAGATTATTTCCTTGCCGATATGTTTCGGCCGATTAGTCCAAAAGGAGGTATAAAAATGAACAAGTACGAAATGCTATTTATTTTATCTCCAAGTATCAGCGATGAAGAAAAAGATGCTATAATTGCAAAATTTAGCAACATCATCGAAGAGAAAGGAGGCAAAGTAGCCAACGTCGATAAATGGGGTATTAAAAAGTTAGCATATCCTATTAAGTTTAAGACAGAAGGCTTTTATGTGCTTATGAATTTTGAAAGCACAGCAGAAGCAAGTCAGTATGTGGACAGATTAATGCTTATTACTGATAATGTATTGCGTTGTTTAATCGTTCGCAAGTAAGGAGAAATATATGAATAAAGTTATATTAATTGGCAACCTAACAAAAGATCCAGAACTATCAACAACAACAAGTGGAATTGTGTTTTGTCGTTTTACCTTAGCTGTAAGCAAAAGATTTTCAAGCGAAGACAAATCAGCAGATTTTATAAACATTGTTGTATGGAGAGCATTAGCAGAAAATTGTGCTAAATATCTCAAAAAAGGTAGCAAAGCAGGTGTAGTTGGCAGTATCCAAACTAGGAGCTACGATTCTCAAGATGGTTCAAAAAGATATGTCACCGAGGTTGTTGCAGACGAAGTAGAATTTATTGGTTCACGTTCTGGGAATGCCGATGTTGATGGCGGACAAGAAAAAGTATCTAACGTTACCGAATTGCAACCAATAGATGATGATACTTTACCATTCTAAATAAGGAGTTATGTTATGTCAGAAATGAATAAAGATATGTTGCAAGATGACAAAATTTCAAAAAAGCGTCGTCTTCCAAAGAAAAAAGTATGTCTTTTCTGTGCAGACAAATCAAAAGTGATTGATTACAAAGATGTTGCAACACTCAAAAGATTTGTTACAGAGAAAGGTAAGATTTTGCCAAGAAGACAAACTGGTGTATGTGCTATGCACCAAAGAGAACTTGCTGTTGCTATAAAAAGAGCAAGAATAATGGCATTACTTCCATTCAAGGGAGAATAAAACAAAGTTCTACAAGTAGTAGAACTTTTTTTATTTTTTTGACATATCGTTTAGGTATATATAAAAAATGTGTTATAATCAGTACATGAGAATATTTGTTCCTAGGGAAGTAAAAAAATTATCTAATATTTTTGGAGACAAATCCCCTTTATTTATTGTTGGTGGGTATGTAAGAAATTGTTTGATGCATAGACGTTCGAACGATATTGATTTGACGAGTTGCCTTGTGGTTAATCAGGTTAATCAATTGTTAAAAAACACAGACTTTGCATCAAAAACAAAAAGTGCACAATGGGGATCAATGACCATAATTGGCAAAAAAAACAAATATGATTACACGGCATTTAGAAAAGATATATACATTGGGGATGGAAGCCATACTCCTCAAAATGTTATATTAAATGCAAGTATTGTAGATGATTCGGCAAGAAGAGATTTTACTATTAATGCTTTGTATTACGATATTGATAAAAAGATTCTTATAGATTTTTATGGCGGTGTAGATGATATTAAAACTAAAACGTTAAGGGCAATAGGAGAAGCGGACAAGTTATTTAAAGATGACGCTGAGCGTATATTAAGATTATTAAGATTGTCTGTGCAACTCAATTTCACCATTGAAGAAAAAACTTACCTCGCAATGCAAGATAATGTTAAAGGGCTTGCCAATCTTAGTCACGATAGAGTAATCAGAGAATTTATAAAAATATTGTTTGCATCAAAAAAAAATATTACAAACAACGCCCTAAGAATATTTGATCGGCTTGATATGTGGAAATACTTAGGCACATCAAAAATGTTTTCACGTCTCAATGGCTTGTCGCAAAATCTTTACTTTTATAACAATGCAAAATTTGAAGATAAAATATTTGCTTTTTGTCTTGATATCTATAAATATTTGGCAATAGACAAAAAAGAATTAATTAAAGAGTTCTTGGGAAAAACAGGACTAAATTGTACAACAAATACAAAAGAAGATATTTATAAAATGCTTCGCAGTTTTGAGTTATTAACCAAGAACAAAAAACCAATTATTCCTACAAGGGAAGTAAGTTATTTGTTTAAAAAATACGACAACAAGTTATACAAGGAGGCAAAGAGATGGAAAGTGTTGCAATAATAGTAATATTGTCAGTGGCAATACTTGGTCTTATAGGATTAATAATTGCTATGTTTGTGTTACAAAAACAAAGGCAAAAAAGTGGTGACATTGATCTTAATATATTTGATAAAATAATAAAAAACAATTTTGATAGAAATGATGAACTCATTAAGCAAAGATTAGAGATGATACGTGAACAAATTGAAAAAAATAATAAAAGCATATTGGAGTTTATGACCCATATTGCAAACTTGATGAGTAGCCAATCCCAAAATAACGAGCAACGCATTAACGAATTAGTAAAAAACGTAGATAATAAACAAGAAAAAATGTTAGTTACTTTATCACAAAATCTTAAAGAAATACAGTCGTCAAACGAAAAAAAATTAGACGAAATGAGGGCAACAGTAGATGAAAAATTAAGCACGACATTAGAAAAGAGATTAAACGAATCGGTCAAAATTATTAACCAAGGCATTGAAACGGTATCACAGGGGATTGGTGAGATGAAAAATCTTACTAATGGAATGAGTGATTTTAAGAAAATGATAACTAATGTCAAAACGCGTGGTGGTTGGGGTGAAGTGCAATTGGGAACATTGCTTGAACAAGTACTTTCGCCCAATCAATATGAAAGTCAAGTTAATATAAAAGATTCCGAAAGAGTTGATTATGTTATAAAATTGCCAGGCAAAGATGATGGGACAATATACTTGCCAATTGACGCGAAGTTTCCAATGGAAGACTATTTGAGATTGTGTAAGGCAAGTGAGGAAAAAGACATAAAAGAGGTCGAGGTGCAATCCAAAAATCTTGAAAGAAGGATCAAAGACGAAGCAAAAAAGATTAAAGAAAAATATATATGTTTACCTAAAACAACTGATTTTGGAGTTATGTATTTGCCCGTTGAAGGGCTATATGCGGAAGTGCTAAGAAAATCTGATTTAATTGATACAATTCAGCGTGAATATAAAATTTTGATTTGTGGACCAACAACTTTAACGGCATTGCTTAATAGTTTGCAAATGGGATTTAAAACGGTTGCTATTGAAAAGCGTTCTAGTGAGATATGGAATATGCTTGGAGTGTTCAAACAGGAATTTGTTAAATTTGTTGAATTGTTGTCAAAAACTAGAAAAAAATTAGATGAGGCAAGTGACACGATTGATTTTGCGACCAAAAAAACCAAAACAATTGAAAGAAAATTAAAAGAAGTATCGATTGATGAGTCGGTAAAAATAGATAACGAATAATCCCTATTTTCAGGGATTTTTCTTTTATATGGACACATTATAATATTATATTATTTGACAAAATTTGACTGATTTAGTACATTGTAAATATATTATTGCTTATACTAAATTTTGATGAGGTAAGTATGAAGAAAATTATTGTTTTTTTAATAATTGCTATAAGTGCTATATTAGTTATATCTATGTTTGGACAAACTTCTTCTTATGCGTTAACACAAAAATCTGCCACCGTAGAAATTGATTTATCACAAGCATACAGCAATGAAGATGGCACTGTTACATATAATATTCCTATTTCGCTCGAATCATATTTGGCTGAGAATGAAACATTGTCGATAAGTGGTGCAACAGACAAAAAAATAATTGTATATTCTAAGACAAACAATAATTTTCAAATGGCATATACATTGAATAATCAAAATATTGTTGAAGCAAATTTTTATATTGTAGAAGGAGCATCTGAAGATTCATCATCCGCCATTCAACTTGTGTATTTAGATGATAAAGAATCAGAGTACTATTATTTATCGGAAATAAATTTTTCTGACGCTAATAAGATTGACAATAAATATCGAATAGGGGATACGCAATATTATGTATGTTTGGATGAAACTTCCCAAGAAAACAACAAAATATTTATTAATGACATTGACGGACTTTCTGAAGTATCAGATGGAGATTTTAATTATAAATTAAGTGATAAGTTATATTATTTTAAAGTAACTTATAACGGCAAGGTTTACCATTGTCAATCCTTAGGTGAGGGGGCTAAAGACCCGGATAATGATATTGTTAATTTTAATATTTCCGGGGCTGGCGTTACGGTTTCGGTATTTGATGCAAAAGAAAGCGAATTGTTAACAAACGATATAAGTAAGGTTATATATAATGACAAAACTATATATCAATTAATTTTACAAAAGTCATTTAACGGGGAAAGTATAACATTTGATGTTCTTGCTGATAATGACTTTACATTAAATATTACGCCTTATAAGGCACCGACGGAGTTAAATCCTCCTACTATTAAATATAATGGACAAGTTGATGGGTATTATAACGAGGGAGAAGATAATTTACCAGTAATCAGATTAAGTTATGAGCAAAGAGATAACTTACAAGAAAATCTTTATAGTTTGTTTTCTATCAACCAAGGAGAATATGATAGAGTACAAATAAAAGATAATAATACTACCACAGATTCAGTTATTGAATTTAAGATATTAGGAACGCCTTCACTTCCTGGTGCTTACAGGGTAAGTGCAATTATGAAATATACTCCTATGAACTCACAAGGATTTATTGGGTCCGAACAAGACGATGGTAGTGTAATATATGAAACAAGAACAGCTGAGTTTAATTTTATATTGGTAATTGATAGGCCTTATACTTCAATTACTATTCATCGAACAGACAGCGAAGGTAATATTATAAACAACGAGCCGGTGGATGTCGAATATAATGAGCAGAGCGAAGAGATATACTTTATTGCTGTTGATAACAATGGTAATAGATTGTCAAAGAAGGATTTTAACTTTAATACCTATGATTACAATGAGGCAACTGGTGTATTTTCTTCAATTTTTAATGCAACAACAACAATTCAATTGACACCGGATAATTCTGGATATTCAAATTACCCTACACTTGATGACGGAGCAACTATTGAGCAAATAACTATAACTATAAATACTGTTTATATGAAAGCACCAGAAATTACTTTAACAAACAATATTGATCCAATAAGTGTGCGAAGAAAAGACCTTAATTATGATACTATCGTAAATGAAATGAATAGTAATATTTTGAATATTTATGATCCTTATAATGAAATAATTGACAAGAGTAATATTGAATATTATGTAATTGATGTGAATAGCCAAGAAATAAGTTTAAATGAATTTGTTGCCACAAAACCAGGTAATGACGAATATACAATATATGCAAAAGTAAAGAATCAACATAATAATTACTCGGAGCCAGTAACGTTTACCTTAGTTATTGATGTCGAAGAACCTACTTACCGTTTTGTATTTAAAGATTCAAGTGGGGTAGAAGTTGCCAGCAGAGAGTTTGAATATAATACTGAAAATATAACAATAGAAGTAATGTTTGAGGATGTTGAAGATTATGATAATTTGGACTTTGATTTTATAGCGGATGAGAGATATATATCTTATAACGAAAATTTTGATACCATCACTCAAAAATTAACTCTTAATCTTACTTTAAATAGTGGACTTGTTGGGGCACAACAATGTAGTCTAAATGTATATGGCATTATAAACGAAGAAAAATCAACTATTTATAATGAACCGATAAATCTTAATTTTCAATTATCTCCTAAACCAAACGAGGCTCCTGATATAGTATTTACTCAGACAACGGTTGAAAATGATTATACTTTTAATGTAATAAAAAATTCTTATACTAATTTGCTTAGTTATATAGAAAGTGTAAGTGACGATTATGATCCTTTAACTATTTCAGATGTTAAAGTTGAAGTAAATGGCATATTATGTACAGAAACTAATTATCGTTTTGTAAATGCGGGCGAGACAGTAGTTACTTACACTTTG
>CALVZT010000035.1 GCA_944372595.1 uncultured Clostridia bacterium | reverse complement strand
TTTTGTCCAATAAGGATACCAGGACGAGCAGTTGCGATTGTAATAATAAGTTTTTTATCTGTTCTATCAATAGCAATACTAGAAATTGCACAAGCATAATATTTTTTCTTGATAAATTTTCTAATCTTGTTATCTTCTAATAGGTATTTACCAAAATTTTTCTTATCTGCATACCAGATAGAACTCCAAGTTTTGTTAATACCTACTCTAAGCCCATGTGGGCTAACTTTTTGTCCCATACTATCGCTCCTTTTAGCCTTTTACCGTATCTAGCACAACATTAATGTGACTAGTTCTTTTTAAAATTCTATCAACCCTACCACGCGCTCTGATGTTAAGTCTTTTTAATGTTGGGCCTTGACTGCTGTAAATTTCAGCAACATATAAATCGTCTTTGTTAAGACCAAGGTTGTTTTCAGCATTAGCACCTGCTGACATAACAACTTTTTTGATATACTCTGCTGCGCTATTTGGGGTATTTTCCAAAATAGCAACTGCATCATTGTAACTCTTACCTCTTATGGTATCCATTACAATTCTTAATTTACTTGAACTAATTCTAATGTGCTTAGCAGATGCGTGTGGACGAGTATCTCTACTTTGTTGACGCGCTGCTGCCTTTTCTCTCATTCTCTTTGCCATTTTGTACCCTCACTTATTTTTTACCCTTAGCGGTTTTGTCTCCGGCATGACCTTTGAAGGTTCTAGTAGGAGCAAATTCGCCTAACTTGTGACCAATCATTTCTGCGGTACAATATACAGGGATATGTTTTTTACCATTATGAACAGCGATTGTGTGACCAACAAACTCTGGATAGATAACCGAAGCTCTTGACCAAGTCTTAACGACTTTTTTGGTATTGCTGTCATTCATTTCTTTAACTCTACGCATAAGCGCTTTTTCTACATATGGTTCTTTTTTTAATGACCTACTCATACTTAATACTCCTAGTTAACTCTCTTAATAATAAGTTTGTTAGAACTCTTTTTCTTATCTCTTGTCTTGTATCCCATAGCAGGTTTACCCCAAGGAGTAACTGGGCCAGGTCTACCAACAGGAGATTTACCTTCACCACCACCATGAGGGTGATCGTTAGGGTTCATAACCACACCACGAACAGTAGGACGAATACCAAGGTGTCTTTTTCTTCCTGCTTTACCTAATGAAAGGTTTTCGTGATCAATATTACCAACTTGACCAAGAGTCGCTCTGCAAGTAAGAAGGATAAGTCTCATTTCGCCACTTGGCATTTTGATAGTAGCATATTTGCCTTCTTTAGCCATAAGACGAGCAGAGATACCAGCACTTCTTGCAATTTGACCACCCTTGCCTGGTTGCATTTCAATATTATGAATAACGCTACCAACTGGAATATTGTTAAGTGGTAAGGTATTTCCGACTTTTATTTCAACTTCTTGACCACTCATAACTTTATCGCCAACATTAAGTCCGATAGGAGCCAAGATATATCTCTTTTCTCCGTCAGCATAAGTTAAGAGTGCAATATATGCTGACCTATTTGGGTCATATTCAATAGCAGTAACAACTGCTGGTACATTGTCTTTGTTTCTTTTAAAGTCAATGATTCTATATTTTCTCCTATTGCCACCACCTACGTGTCTAACTGTAATCTTGCCTTGTGCATTTCTGCCACCCGATTTTTTGTTAACGGCAAGCAAAGATTTTTCAGGTTTTTTCTTGGTTAATTCTTCGAAGGTTGCAGTTACAAGATGCCTTGTGGCAGATGAAGTAGGATTGTGTCTTTTAACAGCCATTTTTATCTCCTCCAATTACCTTAGTTCAAACTTTCAAAGAATTCAATAGGTTTGCTATCAGCGGTTAACCAAACAATTGCTTTTTTGTAATCGCTTGTTCTACCAACAGTTCTTCCATTCTTTGTGTTTTGTGTTTTTTCTTTACCTTTAACATTTAAGGTATTAACTTGTTTAACTTTAACTTTAAATATTTCTTCTACTGCTTTTTTGATTTCAACTTTGTTAGCATTTTTATCAACAACAAAAGTATATCTTTTGTCTGCGATACCTGCATAACTCTTTTCAGATAGAAGTGGTTTTTTAATAATATCGTAGGCGTTCATTATTTATAAGCCTCCTCTACTTTTTTAATAGCATCTTTTGTAAAGAATACTTTGTTACTAGCAACAATATCATAAGTATTTAATACATCTGCGTATGTAACTTTAACATTAGGAATGTTATTAGCAGCACGAAGTATATCTTTGTCAATATCTGCCAAAACAAATGTAACACTTTTGTTGATTTTGAAGTTCTCTAAAATTTTATCAAATTCTTTTGTTTTTGGAGCATCAAGTTTGATACTATCAAGAACAACAACTTCATTTTGTGCAAGTTTAGCACTGATGGCACTTTTAAAAGCTCCCCATCTAACTTGCTTGTTGATTTTTTGAGTAAAATCTCTTGGCTTTGGTGCAAATACAACACCACCGCCAGTCCATTGAGGACCTTTTGTAGAACCTTGTCTTGCTCTACCAGTACCTTTTTGTCTCCAAGGCTTTTTAGCATGGCCTCTAACTTCTGAGCGAGTAAGAGAACTCTTAGTGCCTTGTCTTTCATTATTAAGTTGAGCAACGATAACTTGATGAATAAGTGGTTCGTTGTATTCACAAGCAAACACATCATCACTAAGTGTCATATTGCCAACAACTTCTGCTCCCATATTATAAACTTTAACTTTTGGCATCTTTTTTCTCCTTACTTACCGGCCTTAACTGCCGACTTAATCAAAACGAGACCATTACGATTGCCTGGGATAGCGCCTTTAATTAAAAGTACATTACGCGCTTCGTCAACTTTGACAACCTGTAAGTTCTGAATTGTTACTTGTTCGTTACCATATTGACCAGGCATTTTCTTTAATTTGAAAACTCTTGATGGAGTACTGTTAGCACCCATAGAACCAACTTCACGATGAACAGGTCCAGTACCGTGAGACATTTTAAGTCTAGCATTGTTCCATCTTTGGATAACGCCAGTAAAACCTCTACCACGAGTAATACCAGTAACGTCGACTTTTTCACCTTCATCAAATACACTGCATTTGATTTCACTACCAACATTTAAATCTTTATAAGCATCAACGTCGATTTCTTTAACAAATCTTTTTGGAGTGATACCAGCTTTTTTGAATTGACCAGCATCAGGTTTGTTAACAAGTTTTTCTCTTTTCTCGTCAAATGCTACAACTAATGACTCATAGCCATCTTTGTCAATGGTTTTTTTCTGTATAACAAAGCAAGGCCCTGCCTCTACAACGGTAACTGGTATAACGACACCGTCGGCAGTAAACACTTGCGTCATACCCAACTTTTTACCTAAAATTGCTTTTTTCATTTTTTTAATCTCCTAACGCATTATTTGTTTACAACTTGATATTAATGTCTACACCAGCAGGCAAGTCTAACTTCATAAGTGAATCAACTGCCTTAGGCGAAGGGCTATATATATCGATGATGCGTTTATGAGTACGCATCTCGAATTGCTCACGACTATCTTTGTCTTTGTGAGGTGCACGAATAATTGTTACAACTTCCTTTTCAGTAGGAAGAGGTATAGGTCCTGAAATTTTAGAACCTGACTTATTTGCTGCCTCAATAATTCTATTAGCCGCAAGGTCGATTAAGTTATGGTCATAGGCCTTTAACTTAATTCTGATTTTTTGTGTTGCCATATTTCCTCCTTACCCAGACTAACCTAATTTGAACCTTAATACACCTTGCCGGGTGTATCACGCTGTGAAACTTAAAAAAAGTTCAAATGGTTAGGCGCTTAGATTTTTCTAAACTTGTCCATCCAAATTCTCCCCTATCTGTTGCTAGAAAGAAGTAACTTTGGACTTCATCCCATTCTCACAGTACTCATATAATACAATAAATAAATCAATAAGTCAACACTTTTTTTATATAAATTTAAGCAATTTTAACTTTTTTTAATAAACAAAAATTCCATCAAAAAAGTAAAATTTTACGACTAAAAAAACTTTAATCAACATAAGTTATCTTTTTATTAATAATCTTTCTAATGTATATATTATAATAATATATCATTAAATAAAAAAGCCCTTACTATGTAAAGGCACTTTTAAATTGTATTACATAAATAAATCAAATAAATGTTGCTATTTATTGTCACGAGTATCCCAAATCAACTCTTCATTGAGTTTTTTAATCATAAAGTTTACATCTACTCCATGGACCATTGCTGCTTCTTCTACTGTTTCCATTTGACTCATAGGACATCCAAAGCAATGAAGACCAAAACCCAGCAAAATATCTTTTCCATTTGCATATTTGTTAACTATTTCACCAACAGTTGTTTTTTTCGTTACTTTTTTCATAATATTCTCCTTTAATCTAATTTGCTTTTACAAGTAATGCATTCAGTAGCATCTTGAAAATTTTTTGCCCCGCAACATGGACAAATTTTATATTCGCTTGTTGAACAGCCACAATTATAGCAAAATTTTGCATTTTTTGCTAGTATTGTACCACATTTTTTGCATCTATTTTGTAAATCTTGTTGTACATCATCGTTCTTGTCATCGTTTTGGGAGATTGAATTTGCATCATTCTCTTCACTTTTTAATATAACGTTATCAAATGATTTTAAATATTCGCTAAGATCCACATCTTTTTGTTCGATTTTATCTTGTTCAAGATTTTTTGTATCCTGGGCATCTACATTATCAGCATTTTCATCATCTTTAATAATTTGTGGCTCGGGCTCGCTTAAATCTTCGTTTTGCGTACGAACTTCATTAAGATATTCATTGTATGTTGATTCAAAATTAGGTTTTACTACGCTTGATTTATTATCCACACCAATTTCATTACTTTTTTCGCCTGCTCCAACAGTAACAAGCACAGGTATTTCATCGGCGACTTGTTCTACATCTTCTTGTTTTTCTAATTTTTTACATAAATTATCAACATCAACGGCATCTGGATCTGTTTGTTCTTTGTTGAGTTTTTCTTTTTTTAAATAACTAATGACCTGCGATAATGCTACATTTGTAACGCTAACCCCATAATCACTAATTTTTTTGCTAATATAACTGTCTAGTAGTTCAATAATTTTTGCATCTTTTTTCAAATATTCATCTAGTGTATATACATTTATTTCTAACACATCAGTTATCGCATATTTAATACTTGCATTAACCTCATTTAATGCAACTCCCCTTTTTATTACTGCCATATCTAGCAAGAGGATTTTTATAAGTTTTTTAGCATCTTCCACTTTGACAGTATAAGTACCAATTAGACGCACCTTTGTCTTTTTGCCATTATGAATTGCTTTAATTTTTTGCGATTTAAAAGGAATATTATTAACTGGACTATTATTAACATAATATATATCTGCTTGGATGCTCTTAGGAGTAACATAACCCTTTCTTGTTTTTACAGGTTTATTGCACTTATTAAGCAAAGGCATACCAACATCGTTAAAAATGTGTTTGCCGGGCAAAAGGACATCACAGACTTTGTCCCCATGAACAATTACTGCCATATAATTATCATCAACGCTGACTTCTGTCCCAACTTTGATTTGACCTTTTTTGAGATGATAAAAATGAACAAGTTCGGTTCTGTCCTTTTCTTTTAAGCCAACACTTTTACGAAATAAGTTTTTTAGTTTACTAAAAAGCCCCATATCGTTCTCCTTAGATAAGAAAATTTTAGCATAATAATACAAAAACAACAACTATTTTTATTTCTTTTTCAATTTTACGTAATAACAAACATGTTAGCAAAATTCTAGACAATTTTTTTAAAAAACAATATTTAATTTAACTTTCATAGTTTTATTGTTGCTTACATATAATTTAATATCATGCGAGGAGGAAAATATATGAAAGCCACCACCATAATATCTATGCCTATCATAAACTTGTACAGTGGTAGATACGAAGGAACAGTATCCAACATCTGTTTTGATAAAAAACTCAAACTTGCTAAATGGTTAGTTTTTTTTGATGATAACTCAGAAGAAGATAAAGCAATACTAACAAACAAAGTAACTATTGGTAAAAATGCAATTATTATTAAAAATAACGAAGGCATTTTTCCACTTGTTTCTGCCGAAGGTGATTTGGTATTTAATAATCCAATTAATTTAAAAACTTATGATAGTAATGGTAACCTACTAGGTAAAGTAACGGATATTGAACTAAATAATAAGTTTGTAGTCGAGAATATATTTATTAACGAGCAATCATACAATGCAAATCAAATATTGTCAGCAAGTAATGACACAATTATTCTCAATCTCACTGGCAAAAAAATAAAGTTACAACAAAAAACAAAAATACTCAAAAATACAAAGCCAGTAAAAGTAGTTATTCAACCGATAGAAAAATTAACTCCACCCATAATTGAAGAAGTTACTCCTACTGGATTTGATAAGTCTCCTTCCCCAATAAGAATACTTAGCAATCACAATTATCTAATAGGAAGAAGGATAACAAAAAACATTTATGGTTCTAATAATGAAATTATAGCCAAAAAAGATAGTCTTGTAACAACCAAAAACTTAGAATGGGTAAAACAAAACAACAAAGTTATCGAACTTGCAATATGTAGTAAAGTAGTAAAATAAAAAAACGAGTAATTAACTCGTTTTTATTTTTTTGTTTTTTGAAGTAATTTTTCCATATCGGAAGCAAGAGCATCTAACTTGCTTGCAGTTCTCTTAACGATATTTATTGCAGTTTCTTCTTTTTTAGGACGTCCCCTTTTTGCAGAAGTTGTGCTTGTTTTTGGAGTTGTCCTTGTTTTTGATTGTTTTGTAGCACTCTTGTTCTTTGTTGACCTTGTTGTAGCTCTTGGTTTCCTTGTCGTTGGAGTAGATTTTGATTTGTTGGTTGAACCCTTAGGTCTACCTACTCTTTTCTTTGGTCGTGCCACTTCAACTTTATCTTCCATATTTCCTAACTTGTTATTAACTTCATTTTCGAGGTCAAGTTTTTGTTTTACTAATTTATTATTTTCTTCCTCAATCATCTTTTGAAGTTCAGTTAATTCGTCTTCATTTAATTTTGTAGGCTTATTTTCTTCTTCAACCACATAGTCACTATCAAAATTATTTGAAGTATCTATATCTTCATCTTCCTCATCAAAATTAAAATTCCCGCCAAAATCATTATCTTCATCAATTTCTATATCTTTGTCTTCATTATTTTCAAAATTAAAATCACTATTTTCTGAACCTTCTTCATCAATTTCCGTAGTAGTGTTAGATACTTCTTTCATTCCGTCATCGTCATCATCTTCTTTGTATAACGGTTCAACCACCTCTTCTTCTACTTCTTTTTTATCGCCATACAAAATATCTTCTTTATCTTGTTTGCTTGTGTCGAGAATTGGTTCATTTTTATTTGATTTTTTATTAGTTTTTTGAGGTTTAGTTTCTTCCTCATTATTTTGTATAAATTTATTTACATCTTCTTGATTTTGATATGTATTAAGGGAATCACGTAATATAGAATTCTCTTCAGT
>CALVZT010000034.1 GCA_944372595.1 uncultured Clostridia bacterium | reverse complement strand
ATTATTGATAATAGTTGTAAAGACTTCTTTTTTGAAGAAAAATCTGATACAAATTCTATAAAAAATTCAATTGTAGATTTAGTCAATCGTCGACTTCCATCTTTTACAGGACTTGATTGCAGTCAAATACAAGTATTGGCACCTTTAAAAGCTGGTTTATGTGGCATTGATAATTTAAACAAAAGTTTACAAGCTATGTTAAATCCCCCTACAATCAAAAAAATGGAAATTCCTGTCGGAGATAACATTTTCAGAGTTGGTGATAAAGTTATGCAAACAGCAAACAATTATAATTTGATTTGGAAAAAATTAAATGGTTTTATCGAAGAAGAAGGAGAAGGCGTTTTTAATGGTGATATTGGTTTTATTGAAGAAATAGACTTTCAAACTAATGAAATTCTTGTTCAGTTTGAAGATGGCAGACAATGTATTTATCCAAGAACAGAAGTAAATCAACTATCACTAGCTTATGCAATAACTATTCATAAAAGCCAAGGCTCTGAATTTGATGTTGTTATAATCCCAGCAATCGCAGGTCCAAATTTAATTTTAACAAAAAATCTTCTCTATACAGCTGTTACAAGAGCAAAGAAAATGGTAGTTATTGTTGGTGAACAAAAAAATATAAAAAGAATGGTAAGCAATAATTATACAGTAAAGCGTTTAACACTTTTAAAACCTTTATTAGTTGAAGCAGATAAAAAAATAAAAGAACTTTTTGACTAATAACATTTAACAAATTAATTATAATTAATTAAAAGGCAATTATGAAAATTATCGAAAAAATATTAAAATTTAAAGATTTGTTACTTGATGGTTTATACCCTGACAAATTTAAATGTATTCTTTGTGGAAAAGATTTAAATTGTGATGGATTTTTTTGCGAACAATGTTTAGAAAATAAAGAAGATGAAATATTTAATATAGGTCATAAATGTCAAATTTGTGATATGAAAATAAAAAATGATAATAAGATTTGCGACCATTGCAAAGATAAACTTTCTCACAAATCGTTATATTTTAAAAAGTGCTTTTGTCCGCTAAATTATAGTCGAAAAGTTAGAAGCGCAATTTTAAAACTTAAATCTGATAATGGCAAATTTCTTGTAAAACCTTTTTCAAAATTGATAGTAAATAGACTAAACGACGAAAAAGACTTAAATATTGATTTTGTTACTTTTGTTCCATCTCATAAAAAAACAATTAAAAAGCGTGGCTATAATCAGTCAAAACTCTTAGCAGAAGAAATTTCTTCTTTGTTAAATATTCCACTTATTGAAACTTTAGAAAAAAATGTTCTCACTAAAACACAGAAAAATTTGGATTATACAACTAGACAAGAAAATTTAAGAGATAGTATGCGTCTTTTAATAGATAAAAATTTAATTAAGGATAAAAATATTTTATTAGTTGATGATATTGTTACTACAGGCGCAACTGTGAATACTTGTGCAAACCTGCTTTCTAAAGCAAAAAATGTTTATGTTTGTGCTATAGCAAGAAATCAAATTAATTAATTTTTTTCAGTTTCTTGACTTAAACTATTGACAAAATCATTAATGAAAAATATAATAGAATCAAAGGAGATAATATGGTTAATTCATTTATGCTTTGGATTTGGCGATTATAACATTTGCAAAACAAATATGTTTTGTGAATGTTTTTTGCATAAATCACAAAACATATAAATGAATTAAATTTAAAAATATTTGAAGTCTGCTTATATGTTTTGTATAAAACTAATAGCAGACTTTTTTATTAAGGAGTGAAAAATGAAAAATAAATTAAATAAAGTTATGCTCACAGGAGTGAGACCTAGCGGGAATTTAACCTTAGGAAATTATCTTGGTGCGATAAGTAATTTTGTAGAGAAACAAAATCAATATAAAAGTTATATTTTTATAGCAGATTTACATGCTATAACCAGTCCAAAAGAACCTGAAACATTAAAAAAATCTATCTATGACTGCATAGCAATGTATTTAGCTTGTGGAATTAATCCTAATAAAACCATTGTTTTTAAACAAAGTGATGTTCTTGAGCATGGAGAATTAGGATTTATTATGACTTTTCAAACAAAAATAGGTCAATTAAAAAGAATGACTCAATTTAAGTTAAAATCTGAAAAATGTCAAAAAGATGGAGTAGATACAGGATTATTTGTTTATCCAACATTAATGGTTGGAGATATCCTACTTTATAACACTAATATTGTTCCCGTTGGACTTGACCAACAACAACATGTAGAACTTACTAGAGATTTGGCAGAAAAATTTAATAAAAGATATGGAGAAACATTTGTAATGCCCGATGTTTTTATTTCTCCAATAGCAAACAAAATATTAAACCTACAAAATCCTTTAGAAAAAATGAACAAATCAGATAACTCTGATAACAAAGGAACTATATTCTTAATGGATAATATAGATATTGCTAGAAAAAAAATAATGTCAGCTCAAACTGATAGTTATAATACAATTCGTTATGATGAAGAAAATCAGCCCGGAATTTCAAACCTTATTAGCATACTAGCAAAAATTACAAAAACAAGTATTCAAGAAATTGAAGAAAAATATAAAAATATTGGATATGGACAATTTAAAAAAGATGTAGCTGATAAAGTATGTGAACTTTTAACTAATCTTCAAAATAATTATAAAAAATATAACAATCCTCGATTGTTAAATAAAATCTTAAAAAAAGGTGCTAAAAAAGCAAAGATTACAGCTAGTTTAACATTAAACAAAACAAAAAAAGCTTTAGGATTAATATAATCTTAAAGCTTTTTATATGTTAAATAACCTGTAAAATAAATTAATTTGAATATACAACTTCAAGTGTTTTTAGCCCAATTTTTTTATAAAATTCATTTGCTGGAGCATTATAAAAACAACTTAACTCAATTCTACGATTAAATTTGTTTTTAATAAAATCAATAAGTTCTTTACCATACCCCTTGCTTCTATATTCTGGTTTAACATATAAATCAACTATTTCAGTAACATACTTGCCATCATAAATAGACTTTTTTCTTTTAATCATAATCATACTAGTAATGTTACCGCCTTCATATCCAACAAATTTTTTATATTTTGACGAAAGATATTTTTCTGTATCTTTATAAGTATAATTTTCTACCTTTTTATCATAAATATCAATATTTCTCGCATACTTTAAAAAGTAAACAGATACATCATATTCCATTTGTCTAAATTCTTCAATTTCTTTTTTTGTTTCAACTTGTTTTATTATCATAATATAATCTCCTACCCAATTATACAATATATATTTTTATATTACAAAAAAAAACAACAAGAATAAAAATTTATTCTTGTTGTTTTTTCAACTATTCTACAATGATAGAAAGTTGACCACAAGCAGCTCCGGCTTCAATTTCTGCTTTTGTTGCAATAGCAATAGCATAGTCATAGCCGGATTTTTCAAGTTGCTCTATGATTTTTTCCATACACTCACCTCCTTTTCAGCAATAACATAATTTTCTAAAACCTGAAAATTCATGTCTTTCAATATGCTTTTATAATCTCTATAAACTTCACTAAACCATATCTCATTTTGTGGAATAATAAATCTATACCACAATCTATCTAAAAATAAATTTTGTTTAAAATAATTTTTATTAACATCAATTATTTTTATAATTCCACCTTTTTTTAAATATTTTTTTAAACATTTAAAAGTTTTTTCTATATCAGGTAGATGATGAACGACATTTCGTAAATAAAATTCATCAACACTGTTTATTTTGCAATATAAAATTTTGTTTTTTTTATAATCATATACAAAATCTAATATTGGACTAAATGTTATATCACAAGACTTATAGTCTTTATTATGTGCATAACCACTACCAAAATCAATTTTTAACTTTTCCATCTATATCTACACTACTTTTATTTTTATTTAAATTACAATTTCCTACCTTATCACAATACATTTCCCATTTGCAAAAATTTCCAACTGGTGAAATTATAATATCTGTATCGTCATAACCTGTATAATTGCCAAAAACGCCAAATTGATGTCCATTCCATACATAATCGTAAAAATTACAACCATCATCTTTTATTTTTATAGTATTCATTTTGGCTTGAAAATCAAAATCGCCATATCTTCCCATTAAATCTTCACAAACAATTACATAAAAATTGTCTGATAATATTAATTTTAATAATTCAACTAATTTATCTCCCGTTGATTCATTACATTTAGGGATATTTATTCTTGTATTTGCAATATATTTTTTGCAAATTAATGCTTGCTCTCTTCTTCTTAAATATTGTTCTTTTGATGATATAGATATCGCAACCTCTGTAAGACCAGCATCTTTATAACTTTTTATTCTTTCTTCATTTAACAATATTCCGTTTGTCACAAGACAAACATCATCTGTTACATTTTCTTTTGCAAGTTTTATAAAATCAACAAGATCATTTCTTATTGTTGCCTCACCACCCATAATTGTTGCTCGTTTTAAAACGCCAACTTTTTTCATAGTATCTGCCGCTTTTTCATAATCAAGCATTAAAGGTTTTTTATTTGGTTGATAACAAAAATAGCAATTACCATTAGGACCTGTGCTTTCATTCATATTACAATTTAAATTAGTAATGATTCTATATCTAAAAATATTATCTTTTACTGCCATTATAGTAAATTAACTCCTTTTATTACTCCTTTTCCAAGATGATTATTTTCTGATACAGCATTTTCATTTATAGGTGAAAGTTTTACAAAAAAATAATTTTTATCAAAATACTTTTCTAACTTTGCAAGGTCAAAATCTTTTTCATCTACCAATGTTAAATTAAGCGTTGTTTTTAAATTACTTTTCGTTCTAATTTTTCCAAGCTCTTCAATGGTATATTTGTTATAAAAAGGTATAAGCCAATTACGCTTATCTTCATCAAGAGAATGTAGAGAAATTTGAAGAGTAATATTATCTTTTATCCAAGAAAAATCACTTCCTTTTATACCTATAGTAGAAATATAATGATGCACATTTGGATAAAGTTCATTAATTTTAAATATTGCTTTTTTAACTTCTTCAATGTTTAAAAAAGGTTCTCCCATTCTTGTGTAATTAATCTTAAACTCTTTTGCTTCTTTTGGATTATAGTCAGGATTTTTTTCAATAATAAACTTGACTTGTTCAACAATTTCATCACATGTCAAATTTCTATATTTTCTTAATTGTCCTGTTGCACAAAATTTACATCTCACAGGGCAACCAGACATACAAGAAACCCCAATCATCCATCTTTGTTTTCTATCTCCTAATTCATAAGATGTAAGGATATTTTGTTTTTTACCTATCGCATCTTTTGTATAAAATGGCAAAAATGTATCAGTAACTTCCAACGGAAAGTCGTCTTCAGTCTTTAAAGCATACACTACTCCATTTGCAAATTCTCTTTTTCTAATTTCTTTCAACATTATAAAAAACCTCCTTGTTTTAATATTATCATTATGATAATATCATCATAATAATAAAAATGCTTTTTGTCAATGTTTTTTTTAAAAAATTTTTAATAACAATAATAACAATAAAAACCATGGGTTATAGTCTACACAATTTGAAACTAGCGGAATAATTAACACTTTAATCAACTTTGGTTAAGGTGTTTTTTATTCTCTTAACCGCCACAAAAACAAATATTTCTGCAGTTGTCAAGGATTGTCGCAAAAGCGACATTTATTTTAACCTTGACAACAAAGAATATTCGTTTACCATAATAAAAAGAGAAGAAAAAAAATAATAAAAAAGCGAAAGTGTGTTATGCTCTGTCAACACTTTCGCTTTTTGCTTTCATTTATTTGGTTGTAGAGTGTGCTTGTCTTCGGTGGAGCGAAGCGAAACCGACTTGTATCAAGACAAGCACACGTTTAAATGCCAAATCGCTTAATTATTGCTAAAATATTCTATAATTGGATTTAAATTATTCTTTTCGTATATAATGTTACATAAATTATCATTTTTTAGTGTTTTTAAAATATCCTTCATTGATTTTTCTTCTATTTCCTGTGAATATATATATTTAATTACATTTGTTATGCTTAACCGCAACATTTCATCTACTTTGGCATAAACTTCAAGTATAGAAATCTTTCTAAACTCAGGATTTTCAAATATTTTGCCTGGGGAAATCACTGCTAAAACATCAACAACCTTTTTCAATTGTTCAACGCAATCATCTGCGATTTTACACCTTCTCTTCCCTTCAAAATCAGGAGGACTTGTTGCAAATGCAATAGTAGGGATATGTAATTCTTTTGCCACCTCACAAACAACTGGTGACGCGCCAGAACCTGTTCCGCCACCAAGACCTGCCACAATAATTAGAAAAGAACAATCTTTTAACGCATCTTTTATTTCTTCACAGTCTTCTTCTGCTGCAATTTTTCCAAATTTGGGTAAGCCACCAGAGCCCAACCCTTTGGTTGTCTTTTTACCAATTTTTACAAACCGACTTGCTTGTTGGAATTGAAAATTCCAACCAACAACCCAATCTGTGTTGATGGCCATATATTCAATATTTGGCGCTTTATTACTTCTCAAATTTTCTGTAATATGTACTCCAGCGTCACCAACGCCTACAATTTTAATTTTAAAATTTTTATTTTGTTCTCCCATTATTAATTCTCACAAAATATTTCTTAAAATTCTTGTTAGCTCGTCTACATACTTATTCTGATTTCCGCATGAAGGGAAGGAAGTATTAAAAGCATTAATATTTTCTGAATAACCACTCTCCAAAATCGCCGCAAAAACTTTTTCCATACAAGTTTTTTTCACGACAATAATATATTTAGGAGATAAAGCTTTAATGATCTTTATCAAATCTGGAATGTATTTTTCAATGATTTTTCTTTTTGCACTGTTCGACTTAATAAAGTCTATTGGTTCTTTGCAAACATCATACAGCCAACATTCCATTTCTTTAAATTTTGCAAGTGAAAAATCAATCCCTACATTTTCAAAAGATTCTTTTGTATATCTGTATAGATTTGAATTCTTATCATAGAAGAAAGTTCCGCCAGATGGTCTACTTTCTCCAACAAACAAAATTTTTGTTTTGCTTGGTTTGAAATCATTTCGTTTCTTTTCAAATTTCTCTGATTCAACAATGTTTTTAAACAATAATGAGCTTTGCTCTGATTCTTTTACTCTTTTTCTTTCTATTTCTAAATCTAATAATTCAATACTTTCCATTGATATCTCCTTTATATTTTACAAAATGCTTATAGATTTTAATCAGTCCTTTCAAAATTTGGATACGACTTCATATAACAACCTTTACCTTTGATAGTAACAATCTCACAACCATACTCACGAAGATAGTTTATATTGCGAGCGATTGTTTTTCTATTACACTGTATTCCACAAAATTGACTTATTTGTTTTGCTATTTTTGTTTGATGTAACAAACATTTTTCAGAGCTTCCATATTTCAGTGCATCATAAACGTACAAAATAATAAGTTTTTTTATTTTTGTCATTTTTATTTTACCTCCCTACTAATATTATAACATAAAACATGGGTCAAAAACAAACCATATAAAAAAT
>CALVZT010000033.1 GCA_944372595.1 uncultured Clostridia bacterium | reverse complement strand
TTATGCTTCTTCCTTAGATACTTTATCAAATTCTTCTAAGATTGCAGCACGTATTCTTTCTCTTGTCTCAGTATCAAGTGGATGAACAATGTCTTTATACTCGCCATCTGGAGTTTTTCTGCTAGGCATTGCAATAAAGAAACCTTGACTACCCTCGATAACTTTGATGTCATGAACAACAAAGCATTCATCGATTGTGATTGAAGCAACTGCTTTGAGTTTGCTGTCATCCTTTTTTACTACTCTTACGCGTACATCTGAAATTTTCATCAAGTCCATATACCTTCCCTTTAAATATTTGCCTAATTATTTAAGCTACCATTATTATACAATTTTTCTATACTATAAGGCAACTAAAATGCAATTATTTTATAATTTTTCATATAATTAAATTTTCGACAAAATATTACATATTTAAATATTTTTGGCAATATATATTTCTTGTTCATATAATTACAATATGGAAAATATTTTAAAGTTCAATAAATACCATTTTGTTGGTATTGGTGGTATAAGTATGAGTGCATTAGCGCTTTTGTTACATAAAATGGGTAAAAATGTTTCTGGAAGTGACGTTAAGTGTACTAAATTGCAAGAATTGAAAAAAAATGGAATAAATACATTCGTTGGATTTGATAAAAAACACATTAAAGATTGCGATATTGTTATTTATAATTACGCAGTGCAAAATAATAATCCCGAAATAGAATATGCAAAAGAAAAAAAATTGTTAGTGTTAGATAGGGCAACTTTTTTGGGTTATTTTGCAAATTTATTTAGCAAAACGATATCGGTAGCAGGAACACATGGCAAAACAACAACGACAGCTATGATAAGTTGCGGGTTGCTAAGGGCAGGGATGATGCCCACGGTACATATTGGTGGTGATTATAAATTAATAAATGGTAATTGTTATCTTGGAGCAAATAAATTTTTTGTTACCGAGGCGTGTGAATTTAGGGAAAGTTTTCTATCACTAAATTCCTATATTGGAATAATTACTAATATAGAAGAAGAACATTTGGATTATTATAAAAATAAAAATAATTTGATACGTGCTTTTCAAAAGTTTGCTAATAACTGCGCAAATTTAATAGTTAATTACAATATAAAATGCTATTTTCAAAAAGCAAAAACATTTGGAATTAATAATGGAGATTATTGCGCTAAAAATTTAAAAAATAAAAAAGGTAATTATACATTTGATTTGTATATATATGGAGAATATATATGCAAAATTGCACTTAAAGTTGGAGGAAAATTTAATATATTAAATGCACTTGCTTGTGTTGCTTGTTGTGATTACTTGGGTATTGATAAAAAAAGAATCATAAATGCTTTGATGATGTTTGAAAATGTTGATAGACGATTTGAGATATTGGGAAATATAAATGGTGTAGATATTATACAAGATTATGCTCATCATCCTACTGAAATTAAAAACTCTATTAGGCTGGCTATCCAAAAATATGGAAATGTATATTGTGTTTTTCAACCGCATACTTATAGTAGGACGAAAACACTGTTTTCGAAGTTTGTGTCTTGTTTTTCTTGCCTAAATCATTTAGCAATTTTGCCAACTTATGCTTCTCGTGAATATTATGATTATGATGGCTCTGCTGAGGCGCTCGCTAAGGCTATAAATAAAGACAATTGTCGAGTGATGACTAATTATACCAACTTAAAAAAATGGTTGGAGGAGGCAAAAGAAGGCTGTATATTATTTATTGGCGCAGGCAATATTATAGAAGTGGCAAAAAAATATTATTTTCAGGCAAATAAAAAAATAAAGAAAAGTAATTAAAAGTCTTGACTAAAATAAAATTGTATATTATACTACTTAGGCAGAAAAAGTGAGGTAGAATATGAAACAAGATATACATCCAGATTATCATGAAGTAGAAGTTGTTTGCGCTTGTGGAGAAAAGTTCAAAACAAGATCAACAAAACCAGGCGATACTATTAAGATTGATATTTGCAACAAATGTCATCCTTTCTTTACTGGAAAGCAAAAGATTGTAGATACAAGTGGTAGAGTTGAGAAATTTGAAAAGAGATTAAAAAAATAAAATCGCAATTTCATAAGTCGTACAATTAGTACGACTTTTTTGTTTAAATGTTTTTTAACTGTCTATAATTTCAGTATGAAATATGCGATAAATGGATATGGAATTAATCATGGCTTGACATTATATAACCAGCAATACTATGTCAGCGTTGATGAGAATGGAATTGTTACAAAAAAAAGGCACAATAAAAAATTTAATATCATTTTTTTGCGTGCTTTTAGTGCATTGTGGTTTTTTGTTTATAACTTTATAAGCGAGTTTGATACGACGACTTATAATATGTCAAGAAAGCAAAAAATTTGGTTTCCAATTATTTTCGTGGGTCTTGTTGTAACTTTATTTATTTTATTACCCTTGGGCTTTTTTGCTTTGCTTGAAAATTTAGGTAATAGCATCTGGGTTAGTATGTTATATGGCTTTTTAAGAGTTAATTTCTTTTTGTTATTTATGTATTTGCTTAAATTCGTTGAGCCGATAAAAAATGTCTATAAATATAATTTTTGTGTTAACAAAATAGTTAATTCGTATTCAAGGTCAAATGTAAATTATATTAAATATGACAAAGCAAGTGGGTACAGGATTTTTAGTAATTTTAATTTCCTTATTCTGACAGCTATTTTGTCGATTTTCTCTTTTTCATTTGTTGCTATTTCTAATGTATGGCTAAATGCAGTTATCAAAATTGTTGTTATAATTTGTAGTATAAGTATTGCTTATGAATTGCTTTATGTAGTACAATATCTTAAAGATTATAAGAATGTTAAGTTTTTAAGTTACTTGTTTTTATGGATAAATTATTTTTGCACTTTGCATTCTACTGGCAAGGAAGACAAAACTTCTTTGCGTGCTATGGAGGAATTTGAGATAATGAACAAAACAACAGAAGAAGGGGTAAGTAAAGCCAATTTTGGTGAAGTCTTTGTGTCTGTCAAAAAACAATTAACAGAAGCAGGAATTATGGACGATAGCGAGACAGAATGGCTTATTGCCTCGGCTTTGGACAAAAATAGAAATGATATATATACTGTTGGGAATATCACTAGACAACAGCAAGAGAAAATTAATAAAATATTAAAAGAAAGAGTACTAAGAAAACCATTAGATAAAATAATAAACAAATCAAATTTTTTTGGGTATGATTTTTATGTAAATAGTAATGTTTTATCTCCAAGGCAAGAAACAGAGATTTTGGTAGAAAATGCCATAAAACTTATTGCTGACAAGCCACTAAAAGTACTAGACTTGTGTACAGGAAGTGGAGTTATTGGCATTACAATTGCTTTAAAGACCAAAGCAAATGTTACTTGCACTGATATTTGTAGTAAAGCATTAAAAGTAGCTGAAAAAAATAGCAAAAATTTGAAAGCAAAAATTAAATTAATTAAGTCTAATCTATTTAACGAACTAGACAAAACAAAAAAATTTGATATAATAGTATCAAATCCACCATATATTAAGACAAGTGAAATTGATGCATTAGAACCAGAAGTCAAAAATTTTGACCCTAAAAAAAGTTTGGATGGCGGCAAAGATGGGTTAATGTTTTATAAAAAAATAATTAAGGAAGCCCCTGAATTTTTGAAAAAAGACGGATATATTATGTTAGAAATTGGTTACACTCAGGAGGCCGAAGTTACAGAATTATTAAAAAAGAACAAATTTAAAAATATTTTAACTATTTACGACTTTGCTGATTTACCAAGAGTTATAGTTGCACAAAAAGGATAAGTTATGTTAGAAAAATTAGAAAAAATAAAACAAAGATTTAATGAACTGAGCGAATTAATAGTAAAACCAGAAATTATTGCCGATAACAAGCAATGGCAAAAGTTAACAAAGGAGCACAGTTCATTAATAGCAATAAACGATTTGTATGATAAATTAAAAAAATGTCTTGCTGATAAACAATCTGCACAAGACATGTTACATAATGAAACTGACAAAGAAATGATTGCTTTGCTCGAAGACGAAATAAATAATTGTAATGAATTGCAAACTCAATTAGAAGAACAAATAAAAATTGAACTGTTGCCAAAAGATGAAAACGATGACAAAAATGTAATTATTGAGATTCGTGGTGGTGCAGGCGGAGAAGAAGCGAGTTTGTTTGCAAACTCATTGCTTCGAATGTACACAATGTATGCCGAAAAACATCATATGAAAACCGAAATAATTAATATGAATGCAACAGAACTTGGCGGGATAAAAGAAGTTGAATTTATGTTGTCTGGCAAAGGTGCTTATAGTAAATTAAAATTTGAGAGCGGAGTACACCGTGTGCAAAGAGTGCCTGAGACCGAATCACAAGGCAGAGTGCATACATCTACCGTTACTGTTGCGGTATTACCAGAACTTGAAGAAGTTGAGTTTGAAATACTTGACAAAGACCTTAAAATTGATACATATAGAAGTAGTGGAGCTGGCGGGCAACATGTCAATAAAACCGAATCTGCAATAAGAATTACTCATCTACCAACTGGTATTGTGGTTGCTTGTCAAGATGAAAGGTCGCAACTAAAAAATCGTGATAAGGCAATGACAATATTAAAATCAAAATTGTACGATTATTATCAAGGACAAAAAGACAAGGAATATGCTCAAACTAGAAAAAATCAAGTAGGAACAGGAGATAGGTCAGAAAGAATAAGGACATATAATTATCCTCAAGGAAGACTTACTGACCATAGAATTAACTATACTTCTTACAATTTACAGGCATTTTTAGATGGGGACTTAGATGACTTAATTGCTCAATTACAAATTGCAAATCAAAAAGCATTACTCGAACACTCAATTAACAACCAAGGAAATTAATCCTATGGTTGTTTTTTATTGATTTTAATATTTTTTTGAAAAAAAATATTGTTATATTTGTTTTGTTATGTTATAATAAATTAACTTGTTATAGTATATTTTGGGGGTTCGAATGGCAAAATCTTCAAAAAAAGAATATTATAGTCCCAATAAAGGAATAACTGTTTCGGATGAGAATGCTATTTCTAGCATTAAGTTGGAACAAGAACTTGATATAATTAATAATGGTCGACTTGGTAATTACAATGACCAGGGTCAATATTTCTTTGATCGCAACATCGCAAAAGAATTGATTAGATGCAAAAAACATATCAGTAAATATGTTGAAGCTAATCCACTTCGTAATGGATATGATACTTATTTTCTATATACTCTATTGCCTGGCTTTGATAACATCGAATTTATTTTGGAAGTTAATAAAAATTTCGCCAGATTGTTAATTCTTGAAAAGGTTATTAAAGAAGGCGGACAATATTTCGACATATTTGAAGAAGAAGTTATAAAATTCGACATTGACAAAAAAGTTACTTTGGATTATATTAAAAATGTACTTCGTATAATTGACGACGTAGATGGCGAAGATGGTAAAAAATTTGAAGATGATCACATTACACTTATACTTTTGAGAAAAATTTATCTCAAAGAAGTTTCTGATAATATTTTGAGTAATAGTGTAAAAATTGAAAGAGATCAGTTTGAAAAAGCCATATCAATGTTAAAAGAAGATGGAGAGTACGGCAAAAGAGTTTTACAAAAGTTTATTGAAAGGGTAAATTCTCGTCAAGAAGTTATAGAGAACAAAGATTCAGCAGATTATAATCGTTCTTTGAATGAAATATTAGCAAGTGTTATATTTATTGAAACAACTGACAAAGATTTAGAAAATAAAAACAATAAGCAATTGTATTCTCAAATATTTGAAAGTAGGGTTACCCAATTAGCACCAGTGTTAGCGGAAAGCAAAGGGGCGGTAAGTACAACGGCGGTAAAAGGAAAATTTTTTGACCTTACCCACAAAGATTTGGAACAAAATTTTGTGGATGGTGAAATAAGAGGGTATCGTAATTCAAGATTTGTTGATGTAAGACAAATTACAGATACAAAACCATTAGACAAAGCCATAACTAGTATTTATCCAGTTAAAGATAATATTTTAGAAACAAAAAAATCTTCTACAAGGCCAAGACAAGCAGATAGCAAACAAATAGCAGAAGAAAAACCAACACAAAATTATGTTGACGAGAAAGTAGCTGACTATAATGCAATGGCAATTTCTTCTGCCGAAATGCAAGTGTTTGAAAGGGCTCAAGCAAGGGAGAACAAAGTAACTCCACCAAAAGAACGCAAAGTAAAAGCAATATTAGAAGAAGCACAAGAACGAAGCAAAGCAACAAGCGAAGATCAAACCCCTTCAAATGTGGGCAAGATAGAAAGCAAAGAAAAAACTTCTGCACAAGTTAACAAAATGACAAAGACAGAAGAATATAGTCCAACACAAACATTAAGGGTTGACAAAAACGAAAGAAGTACTCATGGACAAGAAAGCAAGACAAATATTGACAATTCACAAATAATTAATAACTATTTTAACGGACTAAGTGAAGAAAAAAAAGGTAATGAAAAATCAAGCGATGAAATAAAAGAACAAAAAATAGAAAATAAAAACGCGACTTTAAACGAAGAAATTATTCAAAATATAATTAAGGCTAAGGATACTACAAATTTAAACGAAAATGAAAAATTATTATCTATAAAAGAACAAACATTAACAGATAAAAATTTTTTAGAATATATTCGACAAAAAAACTATGAGCAAAACATGTAAGGAGGATTTATGGGAGAGGTTATTAAAAATACGGGAATTACATTATTCAGTTTTGTATTTTTAATGGATGATGGAACAACAAAGGAGGCCCCAGTAGGTGTAGGATATTTGCCTAACAAAGGTAAAATTTTCTTTTATCCTGCTGATGCTAGTTTTATGAAAAAAAATGGAGTAACAAACCTCGATGATTTTTTAAGAGACTGGTTAATATACACAAAAGTTTTAAGCAATCAGCAAATTAATACAAGTGAAATAGAAGCATGTAATAGAGCAAATGCATATTACACAGATTTTTTGGAACAATATTTTGACAACAAAAAATTTAAATTGTTAAAAGGGGAACCTTTCTCAAAAGAATGGAGCAACTTTGCTTGGCAAGAAATGAAAAAAAGCCAAAATCATTATAATTATTTAAAAAATTTATTTAATTTTGATTCCAATAATGTTTCTACACTATAAAAATATTAATAATAATATTTTGCAATATTATTATTTTTTTATAAAAATATTCAAAGTGATTAATATAAGTATTCTCAAATAAAAGAGCAAAGGGGAAACCCCAACTCAAACGAAGAAATTATTCAAAATATAATCAAGGCTAAGGATACGACTGAAATTAATAAGGATGACGTTTTTTTGATGTAGAAAAAAAGTTAAACGATATCGAATTTTCAAACATTGATAAGCAAACAAAAAATTTTGAGATGTAAATAAGGAGATGTGTATGCAAGAAATTATTAAAAATTCTGGAGAAGATGTATTTCAATGTAAATTTCTTATGGAAGATGGCAGTAGCTTGTCTGCCCCAGTTGGAATTGGATATTTGCCAGAACAATCGAAAATTTTCTTTTACCCTGCCAAAGCTAGGTTGATGATTAATAACGGAGTTACTGATCTTACAAGTTTTTTAAAAGATTGGTTGGTGTTTATAAAACTTATAAATAAAGAACCGGTTGATACAAATGAAATAGCTGCATGCAATAGAGTAAATGCTTATTACATGGACTTTAAAAAATATTATTTTGGCGATGCAGAATTTAATTCAAACTATTGTCCTCCATTCTCTAAAAAATGGAATAACGTAGCTTGGAATGTAATGAAAAGCAAGCCAGAATTTTATAATTACATAAAAGAAATCTTTAATTTTGATTCCAATAATGTTTCTACACTATAAAAATATTAATAATAATATTCTTCAATATTATTATTTTTTTATAAAAATATTCAAAGTGATTAATATAAGTATTCTCAAATAAAAGAGAATAAGGGGAAACCCCAACTCAAACGAAGAAATTATTCAAAATATTATTAAGGCTAAGGATAAAGATTTTGCCGTGATGAAAGAAAAATGCGACGGATGTGTTTCTTCAATAAATAATAGTGA
>CALVZT010000032.1 GCA_944372595.1 uncultured Clostridia bacterium | reverse complement strand
TTTATGAAGATGTTATAATTGATTATGATGTTTATGGTAAAGGACCACCGGTTATATTGTTACATGGTTGGGGCGGAGATAAAAAAAGTTTGTCAATGCTTGTCCCATACCTAAAAAATTATTGTGTATATTCATTGTCTTTACCTCAAAATTTGAATAAGGCTTGGACAGTAAAGAAATATTCCGCACTAGTTGCGGAATTTTTGTTGCATAATGATATTTTTAATCCTAATGTTATTTGTCACTCTTTTGGAGGACGAATAGTAATAGAGTTAGCTAAACTCTTTAATAATATAGTTTTTATTGATTCAGCAGGGCTAAAACCACGATTAAGTTTAAAGAAAAAAGTTAAAATATTTGAGTATAAATGGACAAAATTTTTAGTAAAAAAAGGTATTAAAAAGCAGAGTGCCCTTGATAAATTTGGTAGCAGTGATTATAAAAATTTAAGTGGTGCTATGAAACAAACGTTTGTAAATATTGTCAATTATTATCAAGATAAAATGTTACCTATGATTAACAACAATACATTAATAATCTGGGGTAAGTACGACAAAGATACACCTTTATATATGGCAAAAAAATTACATAAGAAAATTAAAAATTCGCAACTAAATGTGTTTGATGGGGGACATTTTTGTTATTTAAATCATATTGAAAGTATAGGCATATTAATTCAAAATTTTTTTGACAGTTAATATTTTTTGGAGGTGTATGTGTATTTAGTTGCAATTTTGCTTGGTGTTATGATACCGATAATGGATTATTTTAATCTTCATCTTATGCAAAATAGTGGATACAAAAGTAAAAAATATTTATCAGTTTTGTATAATAGATTTTTTAGTAGGGCGACAATATCAATACTTGCAAATTTGCTTTTTATGGTAATTTTGGGATTGATTCAATATTTATTTACAATATATGATATTGCTGTTAACTATATAAATTATTTTGCAATTGCATATTTAATTTTTTTGTTAATTGACCATATAATTTTGAGTGAAAATTGTAAATTGCCTTTAAAATACACAAAAAGAATTATAAGACTTATTATTGCATGGATATTAGTTAATACAATTGTTGTTAGTTTACTTTGTTATGTGTTAAATTGTAATCATTTTGTTATTGTGTATCCATTTATAGCAATAATAATCTTGTTAAAGCCTTTTATGTTAGTTATTGCTAATTGGTGTCTATATCCTATTGAAAAACATATTTTTAATAATTACATAAAAAAAGCTAAACAAAAATTAAATAGCATAGACATAATCAAGATTGGTATAACAGGAAGTTATGGTAAAACAAGCGTTAAATTTATTTTATCAGACATTTTATCAATCAAATACAAAGTTTTACCAACGCCACACAGTTATAATACTCCTATGGGGATTTGTCTTGCTATAAATGAATTGAGAGATCAAGAAATATTTATAGCAGAAATGGGAGCGAGAAATGTGGGAGATATCAAAGAATTAGTAAATATTGTGGAACCGGATATTGGAATTATCACGGGTATATCGCCGCAACATCTTGAAACATTTAAAACAATTGACAATATTGTAGATACCAAATACGAACTCGCTGAAGGTGCAAAAATTGTTATTTTTAATGGATACAACAATTATACAAAAAAAATGTATGATATATGTCAAAAAGAAAAATATATTACTGGCAATGATATTATGGCAAAAAATGTACATTATGAAGGGTGTTATTTGAAATTTGATTTGTTAATAAATGATAAGTGTTATGAGGTAAAAACTCGTTTAATTGGAGAACAAAATGTGGAAAATATTTTGCTCGCGGTAAAATGTGCAAAAATTTTAAAAATGACAGATGGCGAAATTATACGAGGGATTAAGAAAATTAAACAAATTCCAAACAGACTTGAATGTATTAAAAGCGGAGAAAAATTAATTATAGATGACTCTTACAATAGTAATGTAGTAGGAAGCAAATATGCTATTAATACTGCAAAAAAAATGGGTAAGAAAGTTTTAGTTGTAACGCCTGGTATGGTAGAGTTGGGAGATATACAATACAATGAAAATTATCTTTTTGCAAAGCATATCGGTAAGCAGTGTTCATATTTAATTATCGTTAACAAAATTAATCAAAAAGCCCTTTATCAAGGGGCAATTGATGGAGGAATGGATAAAGAAAATGTATTTTTTGCCGATAATCTTGAAAAAGCCAAAGAAATAATAAAACAAATTAGTTGTGATGTTGTATTGTTTGAAAATGATTTGACAGACGATTATAAATAAAAGAGGTGTTTATGAAAAATGTTGCAATAATATTTGGTGGAGTGAGTGCCGAACACGAAGTATCTATCATTACTGGCAAACAAGCCTATAATTCACTCGATAAGAAAAAATATAATGTTTATCCAATATATATAGATATAAATGGTAATTGGTTGTATGTAAAAAATTTTAAAATAAAAAATCTTAAACAAAATAATAAAGTGTGCTATTTTGTTCCTAATTCAAATAAATTACATATCAAAGGTAGTCCCTTCAAAAAAATTACTATTGATTGTGTATTGCTAGCAACTCATGGAGGAAATGGAGAAAATGGTATGATTCAAGGCGTTCTTGAAGTGTCAAATATACCTTATAGTAGTTGTGGGGTATTGTCTAGTGCAATTACTATGGATAAAGCGATAATGAAAGATATATTCGTGGCACACAATATACCAACACCACAATATTTTTTGTTAAATGAAAATAGTGATATAAATAATTTGGATTATCCCGTTGTTGTTAAACCTGTTAGTCTTGGAAGTAGCATTGGTATTAAGATTTGTCATAATAAAAAAGAATTACTTGATGCTATTAAATTTGCTAAATTATTTGATGACAAAATTATTATCGAAAAGGCAATTTTTCCATTAAGAGAAGTAAACATTGCGGTATTGAAACACAAAAGTCAAATTATTTTATCTAATACTGAACAACCACTGGGGCAAGATGAATTTTTAACATTCGAAGATAAGTATTTAAGAAACGGTAAAAGCAAATCAAAAAATAATTCAAAAAGAAAAATTCCAGCCTTAATTACAAACGAAGAAGAAAGTAAAATAAAAAAACTTGCAATTGATTTATATAATATATTTAGATGTAAGGGAATAATTAGAATAGATTTTTTGTTGGACGATAACAATGTATATGTTAATGAACTAAATACAATCCCGGGTTCTTTATCATATTATTTGTGGGATATTAGTTATAAAAAGTTGCTAGATATTTTGATTGATTGTTGTAGTGTGGAATGTAAACATATTCAATATAAAACTAATATCTTAGAAAATTATAACGACTAAAAAACATTTAATTTGTTTCTTATTGCATCATATTTATAACCAACTTTATTTTTTAACGATTCAATAATTAATTCTTTTTCTTCTTGGGTAAAAAATCCTTTGTATAACCGAAATTTTGGATCAATTTTGATTCCACCATTTTTGCCGACTATTGTTATTGTTGGTATGCCAGCACTTTCGAGTGAATCAAGATATCTATATATAGTTCTTGTGCTTATCTCGTATTTTGTTGCAATATCCTTTGTTTTAACAATATTGTTTTGTAATAACTCAAAAAGTATAGCAATCATTATGTAATATTTCATTATCTTATCCTTTGCAGTTATAATAACACATCAATTTTGATATGTCAAACAAATGTTCGATAAAATATTAAAAATAAAGTAATCATTATTGATTACAATTATTCATTAGTATTAATTTTGAAAACAAAAATATCTTCGCCTCCGATATTTTTAGAAAAGTCGTTATTGTTTGCACCAGAAGAAATAAACAATATATTATCTATTAATATACTGTTAGTTGGGGTAGAGTTGCCATTGATGAAACAATCATAAGTTTTTACATAAATATTGCCTGCATAAGTTTGATATATATTATCGGATATTTTTGCTGATAAATTTTCGATAATTTGTGTAGATAAAACATCTCCGTGATTGCATGTGCTAATTTTTGTCAAAACATTATCATGGGAATACTCAATATTATAACCATTATCAGTTTGAGAAATATTTGTTAAAGTCCCATCTAATACTAATGTAAAGTCAATTGCAAGTGTAGTAGTTACTTTGGTAATAATTATTGTATTATCAATATAGCCAGCTAGTAAATAGCCATCATTTAATAATACGTTAGTAATTATATAATCTTCGAATGTAAGTTGTATATTTCCGTTGTTGTCAAAAATTATTGTTCCAAAATCATCTGAAATAATCAAATGCTGTTCTAAACGTTGCAAAAAAACAATGTTATTACAATTAGTTTTTATAATTTTATTGTTTAATAATACATCGCCGTTATTAAAATTATAATATATACCATTAGAGTACGAGTTATATATAAAATTTTCTATACTGAGTTGTTCTAATTTGTCGCTATATATGTATTTTTTATTTTCAGTTATTAAAGTAATGCGATTATCTATTATGTCGAATACATCTGGTTTTTGAGTACCTAGATAAAGATAGGATGAGATATTTAATTGGTTATTTATCGACAATATATAATATCCTGCTGACTCTAAAAAGCCAACATCTGAAAATATTAAAAGATAATAATTGTTGTTTAATTTTTTTGCATCAATTAATTTATCATCACTTACGCTTCCAAAGTTATTTGCAAGACTTATTGCATCATTGTCAATAGAATAACTCTTGAATGAATTGTTTGCTGTTGTGTTTGGTTTTGCCTCATCCGAAACGTCCATTGAGGCAAGTGCCCATATTGTGCACATTAAAACAATTGCTATGCTTATTCTTGTTATTACATTTAAATGTTTTAATTTCATAATTTTCTCCTGAGATAATTATAAAATTTTAAATTGTTATTTTGTTGATATCTTTTTGTTTTCGCAATTAAAAAATAAAAAAAGTGCCATAGCACTTTTATTTTTTATAAAATTTGATTATTTACTATATTTTCTTATTATGTTACATATTTTTTCGTTGGAATTGCTAATGTGTGAATTTTTCATATTAGAAACTATGTTTTTGTAATTTTTGTTTATTACGTTGATTTCATTTATTAAATTAGAATAGGTAAGATTTTCTTGTAATATAACTGATGCATATTTATTTCGTTGAAATAGTTTTGCGTTTTCAATTTGGTCCCCTCTTGACGAGCCTTTGGGAAGAGGAATCAAAATCATTGGTTTTTTTAATGCCAAAAATTCGAATATTGCATTTGAGCCTGCACGACTTATTACTATATCGGTAATTGCTAATATGTCTTCAATATTATTTGTAAATTCTGTTTGATAATAGTTAGGTAATGTAAATTCTTGTTTTTTGCCCTTCCCGCAAATATGAATAATATTATATTCTTTTGTCAACTCTTTAATATTGTTATATACAAATTCATTGATTGTTTTTGCCCCAGTTGAGCCCCCTATAAATAATAGAACTTTTTTGCTATTATTTAGTTTTGTCATTTGGTAGCCTTTTTCTTTGTTGCCTTTAAATAATTTTTCTCTAATAGGTGGACCAGTGTAAATCATTTTTTTCTTTTTTGCTGTTTCTTTGAATGTTGTGCACATTACGTTGCATTTACGATAAATAAGTTTGTTTGCAAGTCCCATACTTAAATCAGACTCGTGGCTTATTATAGGTATATTAAGTTTGTATCCAGCAAACACAACTGGGATAGAAACATAACCGCCCTTTGAAAATATTACGTCTGGTTTGATTTCTTCTAATATTTGTTTTGCTTGTTTGATACATTTGAGTAATTTTAAAGGGATAGAAAAAATTTTTAGTAATTTTTTTCTATCAAATTTAACTGCATCAATTGTATGAAATTGTATCTCAGGATATTTTGTAATAATATCTTTTTCTATTCCATTAGTCCCGATGTAATGTATTGTGTAATCCTTCTTTAAATTATCAATTAGTGACAAGTGGGGAATAACATGACCTCCTGTGCCTCCGCCAGTTAAAACTATTTTTTTCATTTTTTGTTCTCCATAAATATATTCTTACTTTTAATATATTGAATTTTAATACTTTTTATTCTGTCCGTAAATAATGAATAATTATTCATATTTAAGTATATGTATGCAACAAATTTTTATTGTAGAAAATTTTTTGACCTATTTTGTCAATAAATATACAAAAATGATTAGGTTAAAAACAAAAAATATGATATTATATTTATAGTAATTTAATAATTGTAGTTATTGTTGGAGGCATTATAAGTGAGTAATAGTTATGATTCTAAAGATATAGTAGTTTTACAAGGGCTTGATGCTGTTAGATTAAGACCTGGAATGTATATTGGTACTACGGGACAAAAAGGATTGCATCATATCTTGTGGGAGATTGTAGATAATTCAATGGACGAAGTGGCTAATGGATATGGTGATACTATTACAATTACTTTACATAAAGACGGTAGTGCTACTGTTGAAGATAATGGTAGGGGTATTCCTGTTAGTATGCATCCAACACTTAAAAAGAGTGGTGTGGAAGTAGTTTTTACACAATTGCATGCTGGTGGTAAATTCAACAATGAGAATTATAGTTATTCTGGTGGATTACACGGGGTTGGTGCGTCTGTTACTAATGCATTGAGTGAATGGTTAAATGTAAGTGTATATCGTGATGGTAAAGAATATTCAATCAAATTTGCTTCAATCCTAGATGATAAGGGTAAAATTAACAGCGGAGTTGTTATTGAACCTTTAAAGGTAGTTGGAACTAGCAAAAAAAATGGTACAACTGTTACTTTTTTACCAGATAAGAGAGTTTTTGGTGATTATACATTTGCAAGCGAGGTTGTTTGCAAAAGATTAAGAGAACTTGCCTTTTTGAACAAGGGCGTTAGAATTATTTTTGTTGATGAAATTCAAAATATTAATCTTGAATACAAGTTTGATGCTGGCATATCAGATTTTATAACTTATTTAAATGAGAGTAAGACAACTATTTGTCCTCCGCTATATATTACAAAGAAGACTGATAAAGTTTTGCTTGAACTTGCTTTACAATATACAGACTCTTATACTGAGAGTGTTTTTTCGTATGTTAACAACATTCCTACTACCGAAGGGGGAACACACGAGACAGGATTAAGAACTGGACTTACGAGAGTGTTCAATGATTTAGCAAGAAAAGTAGGATTTATTAAAGACAAAGAACAAAATTTACTTGGTGAAGATTATCGCGAAGGACTTACTGCTATATTGTCTATTCATATGCAAAATGTACAGTTTGAAGGACAAACAAAAACCAAATTAGGAAATCCCGAGACAAAGACTATTGTCGAAAATATTGTATGTAGTGAGTTATATAGTTTGCTTGAACAAAAATCTAATTTAAAAACATTAGAAAAAATTATCGAAAAAGCTAAGGGTGCTGCAAAAGTAAGATTAGCGGCAAAAAGAGCAAAAGAGTTAACAAGGCAAAAAAATAGTATCGAAAATGCAAGTTTGGTAGGAAAATTAAGCAATTGCACAGGAAGAAAACCTGAACTTAATGAATTATTTATTGTAGAAGGAGATAGTGCGGGTGGAAGTGCAAAACAAGCAAGAGATAGGTCAATACAAGCTGTGTTGCCTTTGAAAGGTAAACCACTTAATGCTGAGAAAAAGAGATTAGACCAAGTGCTTGCAAATGAAGAAATAAGAACTATAATCTCTGCTCTTGGCACTGGTGTTGGAGAAGATTATGATGCGGACAGTTTGAAATACCACAAGGTAATTATTTTGTCTGATGCTGACCAAGACGGTGCGCATATCAGAGCAATATTATTAACTTTCTTTTTTAGATATATGAAACAACTTATTACTGACGGTCATGTATATATTGGGTTGCCACCATTATATAAGGTGGAGAAAAAAAATAAAGTAGAGTATGTATATTCAGACGTTGAACTTCCAGCAGTAATTGAGAAATTTGGCAAAGGTTATGAAATTCAACGTTACAAAGGATTGGGCGAAATGAATCCTGATCAGTTGTGGGATACAACAATGGACCCAGCAAAGCGCACATTAGTAAGGGTAGGTATAGAAGACGCAGCCAATGCTGAGTTGTTAATAACAACTTTAATGGGAGATAATGTTGAGGCACGAAAACAATATCTTAGCCAGTATGTTGATTTTAATAAAGAAGATAAATTTAAAAAATACGGAGACTAATTTTTGGAAGATTGGGAGAATAAGGACAACAATATAGTTGATGGCCAAATACGCATGGAAGAACTCTTGACTAACGAAGTTGATGATAATAGTCAAGAGGAGTTTTTTGGTCCAATTGATGGTCAAATATCCATTGATGACTTTGTTTTTTCTAATCAAAATACGAATAATAAACA
>CALVZT010000031.1 GCA_944372595.1 uncultured Clostridia bacterium | reverse complement strand
ATATTATCTAGTTGACTGTATATTAGTTGATGATTTGGGGTATTCTCGTTATATCTTTGTACAAAGTTTTGTACTGTCTCGTTACCATATAGGGTTACGCTTGATGTGATATTGGTAAATATATCTGCTGTGTTGGAAGTCGCGCTTATATCCCCTTTTATTATTACTTCTTTTAAATTAACATCGCTAAAAAACAAATTATTTTCGAGTGAATGAATATTAGGTCCTATAACTACTTTTTCTAAACTATAATTACCAGCCAAGCACCAAGCAGATAGAGTTGTAAGAGAGTTTGGTAAGACTATTGGGTTTAAAGTGGGAGAATTATTTGTTGCAAAATACCTGAAATTTTCGCCCCTTAACTTCACATTTGATTTTTACATAATTATTATAACATTTAATAGTAGAAATTTTATATTATTTAAACGAAAAAAAACTAGCATTTTTTGCTAGTTTTTTGTTTTCTATGTACCCGTTCCTTGATATTTTTTTAAACTAATATTGAAAACAATCATACAAGGTATAACAAATAACATTCCAAATAATGGAGATACTGCACATAACCATTGAGGCAAACTTCCAGTGCCCATAATAAACGAAAGAGGTAAATAGTTGAAGCACGCAACTGGTATAATAAAAGTAAATATTCTGGTTAGCCATTTATTATAAATATTTATTGGATAATATGATACTTCCTTGGTGCCATTGGTAATAATATTAAGAAATTCATAATTTTCTATAGTATAAATACTTATAGTTGCGCTAATAACAAATATGCCAAACACAACACAAATGGCACATATATATGTTGCGATCAACACTAATACTTTATAAAAATTCCAATCTGCATTTAAGTTGATTAAAGCAATTACACTAATTGTTATTCCTAAAATAATTCTACCAATTTTACTAAATTCTATTTTGGAACCCAAAATTTGATAATGTATATTAACTGGTCTAATTAACATTCTATCAAGTTGCCCCGTACGAATAAGTTTTGAAAATTCGTCATAACCTCTTGCAAAACATTCAGTAAAAGAGAAACTTGTATAAATAATACCCATCATAAGCAACGATTGATAAAATCCCCACTCACCTACTGATTCAAATCTACCAAACAACATCCAAACTGCCAAAACTTCACCAACATTGATTATTACTTGGGCAAATGCAGTCAAAAAGGTATTTAATTTATATTGCGCTGCCGATAAAAATTGATTTTTTAGATATTTTCTATACAACATATTAACCTCCTTGTATAATTGCCTTCTTCGCAGAAGCCTTAATTAATATTTTTCCTAATAAAATAATAATTACAAGCCAGGTAATACATATTCCTATATGAAGCAGTGCATCACTAATACCAACATTTCCAATATATATTCTAATTGGCAAATCGGAAATGTACCTAAAAGGTAAATAGTTAACAATATTTTGTATAAAATCTGGCATTAATGGTATTGGAATGTATATTCCACCCAAAAGCCCAGAAATTGTAGAGACTAATGTAACTGCTCCACGGTCGGATAATGTTTTGAATACTAAATAAACAGCCAGCATAGAAATGGCAACAGATAACAAAGTGCCAATAATTAAACTAATAATAAATAGCAAAAATGCAGAAATACTAACTGGCAAACTAAGACCAATAGTTGATGGCAACAATAAACTAATTATGATAACAATTGGCGAGCGCAATAATGTTGCTGACATTTTTTGTCCGAGGTGTTCGCTAAACCATTGATTGTATAAATCAATAGGTCGGACAAATTTATAACCGACATTACCACTAACAATTTGTTCAGATGTATTAGGCAACAGATAAATATATCTCATTACAAAAAATGCTTGTCCCAACCAAATATAACTTGCCATTTGAGATATTGAAAATCCATTTACTTCATCGGTATTCATAAATGCAGTATATAGTGATATTAGAAGTATTCCCCAAAAAAATTGAGTTGCGATGCCAGATATTGCCTTAGCACGATATTGCAATTCGCCTTTGAATTCCATTTTAAAAATTCCTAAATAAGACCTCATACTTACCTCCTACAACTCATAATCTTTATAGAGTTTTGCAAGTACTTCATCTATACTTATAGAAGATATTTGAAAATCGACAATATCATATTTTTTTGTAATTTGGTTAACGAATTGTTTTGTATGAAATTGTGTTTGAGGTAAATTTTTTATGGTAACAAAATTCTTATTATATGATATAACTTCGTATCCTTCGAGGTCAAAATTATCATACTCCTTACTTAATTCAACTTGAATAATCTTTTGATTAGAGTATTTTTCTTTAATATTATCAAATGTTCCGTTATATAGAATTTGGCCTTTACCAATCAAAATAATTTTATTTGTAAGCGCATCAATATCGGACATATCATGGGTAGTTAGAATAATTGTTGTCTTCCATTTTTTATTAATATATTTTATAAAATCCCTAACTGATAATTTGGTTATTGCATCAAGACCGATAGTGGGCTCATCCAAAAATAATATTTTTGGGCGATGTAGCAACGAACCGGCAAGTTCACACTTCATTTTTTGTCCTAATGACAATTGTCTTAAAGGCCTATTAATTATCTCATCAAGATTTAGTGCTTTGTTGAGAATATTTAATGTTTCTTCATATTCTTCATTAGGGATTTTGTAAATATCTTTTAACAGTTCAAAACTATCGATTACTGGAACATCCCACCAAAGTTGACTTTTTTGACCAAAAACAACTCCGATATTTTTTACATACTCTTTGCGGTCTTTCCATGGGACAAATCCACATATTTGACAGTTGCCTGATGAGGGAGTTAGAATTCCACTCATTATTTTTATTGTAGTGCTTTTGCCAGCACCATTTGGTCCAATGTACCCAACGATATCTCCTTCATTAATCGAAAAAGATACGTTTTGCAATGCTTGGACGATTTTGTACTTTCTATTGAAAAAGTTAGAAAGCATTTTCCATTTTCCCCCTTGACGTTCGGGGACTTTAAAAGTTTTGCAGATGTCTTGAAAGTCAATAATACTAGCCATTTTTTCTTCCTCCTTTTTGTAATTGGTTAAGAAATAAATGCTCGGTACGTTATTCTAGACATTTCTTAAATCTCGCGAAAAAACGCGAAACGCTGCAATGATATCACAAAAAAATATAAATGTCAACAACTTTTTTATAAAAAAAACACATATTAAATAATTTTAATAATAATTAAAAAATAACACCGAATGTATTCAGCATTATAAAAATTTATTAAATTAATTATTTTTTCCTGAATTATTATTAATCTTACCAAATAATATGATACAAATCATAAATTAAATGTTTCACTTTTAAACATTGTAAAAATGCTTTACCGTAAGTTAATAATTTATTATACTATTTTTATTAGGAGTGAATATGAAAAAAAATATTATTATAACAAGCATAAGTACATTTTTAATTGCGATAGCTCTTATTATTTCATTATTTTTCGATGATGCTATTGGCGGAAGAGTGTCACAAATCGTGACTTTAATAACTGCCCTTATTGGTGCTGCTGCATTATTTGTGCAGTTTGTCAGAGATAAAAAAATTAATCAGGCTAGTTTTGTTTTGGATTTTAGCAAAAGCTTTTATGACCCAATCAATCTTGGAAGATTAATGAATATATTGGACCCTAATAATATATTAGGAAAACAAAAAATTACAAAAGAAGATTATAACGATATAGTACATTATCTTGAATGGTGCGAGGCACTTGCTTCACTTGTTTTAGAGAATGTTATTTCGATCAAATCAATAGATGCCTTGTTTTCTTATCGATTTTTCTTAATTATCAACAATAAAGAAATACAAGATAAAGAAATAGTTCCCTCAAAAGAATTTTATAGAGGAATATATCAAGTATATCATAAGTGGGAAAATTATAAGAAAAAACATAATTTGCTAATTGTAAATGAACAAACTTCACTATCAAAAACCGAAGGTTACAACGAGTTTTTAGATTTAATAAAACACAAATAATTTTAAGATATAACTAAAACAATATCAAAAAGGCGATAACTATGTGTTATCGCCTTTTACAAAAACTTTTCAAGATATACAAATTTTTCTATTTTTCCAAATTTTTTTATTCCATCAATATTTTGTTTTTTAATCACAAAACCATTATTAGTGTCTGCTTTTATTGCCGATATGCGACTTTGAGGCAATATATGAAATATCTTTTTTGCACCAAGTTCTTTTAATTTATCACATAACAATTTGATTGCTATTGTTGAATATCCTTTACCACGATATTCATTTTTTATTACTATACCCATTTCATAACCTAAATATTTATCATCATATTTAGCATATATTTCTCCAATAAATTTATCATCAACAGTGATATAAGCATAGTATTTACTTGGCCAATTATTTATCCACTTTTTATACCATATGTTTTTTAATTCATCAATATCTGTTTTAATTATGCCTGTATTATAATCATATCCATCATAATCTACTTGATATCCAGCATTATAATCCATTGTTAAAACATCTTCTTTGAGGATTTTCTTAAATAACAATTCCTTTTTAGTTGGAATATGCAAAAACATTTTCTAATATCCTCCTTATTAAAAATATTCTTGCGATATTTCATTTTTAGTTTCTAATGCACAATTTTTTCTATCACAAGAAAAAACTAACAAGTTACCATCATCCATTATATCTTCTAAACAGAATTGATTATCAACACCCCTATTTCTACTTGTAAACATATTAATACTTTTTTTATTGTCTTTAAAAATATTTGCCGTTACTTTGCTAAATGGAAGGGTTATACCTAATTTTTGTGGATTATTCAATAATGTTTCTTTAAAGTCTCCACCTATACCCCGATATTCTGTATCTGGATTAACAAATAAAGCATAAATTTTTGCTTCGTTATTTGCAATTCCAACTATCATAACTCCTTCCAATTTATCATCTATGAGACCGGCGATATTGACAATTTGACATTCACCGTATTCTTTTTTTAACCTTTGTTCATAAGCACTTGCAGCATAATCCCAATATCCGCCAAATGATAGCATTCTTTCAGCATAAATTCCTTTTGGCCCCTCAAACCAAATATCTGCTACTATGCTTTCATCAGTTTCTTTATTAAATTTACGAAAAACTATATCATTAACCATATTATGTATCCTTTGTTTATTCTACCACATATGGTCAATAATTTCAATACCATTTATTTTTTTATCATTATATGAATATCAACATCAGGTATTTTATATCCAGAAAAACCTTTATCCTCTTTTATTTTTTTAAATCCAAACTTCTCGTACAATTTATGTGCAGGAATATTGTCAGAAAGAACCTCCAAAAAAAATTCTCTATTTGGAAAATTTTGTATTAAAAATTGCATCAATTTAGAACCGATTTTATGATTTCGATATTCTGGCAACACACATACATTTAAAATATATACTATATCGTTATTGCAATATTCGTATGCCTTTTCAACATATTTTTCAATTGTATATTTGTAATTAAAATTAACTTTTTTTATGTCTTCTATTTTGTCTGTTATTTTGTTTTCTTTTGAAACAACCAATATTAAGCCTACAATTTTATTGTCTTTAATGGCAACAATACAATTTCTATAATTAAAAACACATTCTCTACAAAGTAATTTTACAAAAATGTTTTTAGCCTCTTCTATATTGTTATTAAACCAATATGGATATATATATGGGTCAGTTAAATAAATTAATTCCCCAATATCTTCAAAATTATCATTTCTTTCAGCTCTTCTAATTTGCATTATTATCCTTTAAAAATTACACAGAGCTTCCTGTGTAATTTAATTATTAATATTTATTTTTTGTGTTTTTAGGCTCGATAGGTGCAACGTTACCACCATTTTGATACCATTTAACTAATACATAAATTGCAAATCCTAATCCAATACCGCATGCAAGAATTATAAGTCCCCAAATTAGTGATGTATTAATTGAACATTCAACATCTATATAAGATATTTCTGAGGTTACCCCATTATAGTCAACGTATGCTTCTACTCTATAATCGCCTCTCTTTTGAATATTATACCTTGTTGCCTCTTGCCATTCCCCGCCATTAACACGCATATACACTTTCGCACCATCATAATTTGTCGTTGCATACACATCAAATTCGTCTTTTATAGCACCGGTGTATTCAATTTGTTTATCATTATAAACTACAACTAATTTAGGAGCAATAGGACTAACCGTAACATCTTTGGCTTGAAAATAAGATTTATACTCCTCTTTTATCAATGTGCTTTGAGATATCTCTTCATCTCCTAAATAATATCTTATTACACCTTTACCAACTTTAAAAATTAACTTGTTAGTGTCTGACCCGTATCCAGCTCTTGATAATAGTGTCGGATTCTCAATGTTGTTATCATAAAGTCTTACATTAAATGTGGTGTATTCATTATCTGGCGTAACAGAAATATACTGGTTGTCTTTCATCTCTTCTATGCGACCCTGAACCAACAAACTTACATTGTGATATTGATTTTCTATAATATCACCATTAATATCTTTAATTGGAAAATTATTTTTTGTGGCGGTCACTAATTGATTATTTGTTAAATACAAATTTAATGGTGCATTATTGCTTGGTGGTAAAATTATTTTGCTAACATCAGAAATGTAATTATTAGACAAATTTGCTGTTGGATTAACACCTAATTCATCTTTAACTAGAAAAGACAAATCAACTTCGGTTAAATTATTAGAGGATAAATCAATATAATTTATACGACTGTTATCGTTTAGATCCACTGATGAAATTTTATTATTATTAACTTCAATCTTTGTTAAATTAGGAGCATTAGTTAAATCTGAACTTGAAATACTAGTAATAGCATGTCCATTAATTTTTAAGGTTTTCAATGACCCCAATTTAAAATATTCAAGTCCGCTTAAAGATGATATTTTTGAAACAGAATTTATTTTGTAATCCGTTAATTTGTCAACACTGATATCAATTTCAACACAATCATTAAATGCATCTAATGAAATTGAATTTGTTGTATTATCAACACCTCTTAAATATTCATCGTATCTGTAAAGCACTTCAAATAAAAAACTATCAATATAAGTTCCCTTGTGTGAAGTAGTCATACCTGTTGTTTCGTTTGGGGCGTTGGAATCAGTTTCTGTCTCTGCATATGCTAATGATTTTTGCGACATAATTTGAGCGGTCACAAAAAAAGAAAAAGCAATGACGATACAAAGAAAAATTTTTGTAAATTTTTTCATCACTTTCCCTCCTAATAATTAATTTGGCAAATTCTCAGAATTTGGAATTTCAGTATATGTATTGAATGAATGGAACGTTTCTGTTAATGTACTTTCGGTTTTTGCCTTAATGCCCATAGGCGCATTAACATAATAAGTTTCATTAAAAGTAATAGATTTAAAATATAAATCTGAGCCTATAACACATACCATTTGCAATTTTTCAAATCTATTAACACTATATCCGCCCGTTCTTTCAATCTCTTTTCTATAATTATCACCAGCTCTTGAATTAAAATTAACAGTAATTGTGTATGTTCCATTACCATTATCTATTACGTTTGAATATGAATCTATGGTGTTTGAATTAACAACATATCCAAATCTAGCAACATCTTTACCTAACGCATTTTTATAAGATGAGCTATTTGTAATAGAACCACTCCAATTGTTTGAGTACGATGGAGTTAAAGAGCCATTTACGTTATTTGTCGTTCTTAACCTTACTACGTCACCTTTTTGGTAAACTTGTTCAGCTATCTTTACGCCCAAATTTTGTGAAGAATAGGATACCGCTTCGGAATATTTAGTACCATCACTATTAATTATTTTTGTGTTTTTAATATTTTGTGTAACAGTAAGTCCAGCATCTGCTACCGCCCTACCACTAACAGTTGAATATAATGCTTTTGCATTCAAATAATTATTATAAGCGACGGTAAATAATGCAGCAGAATTTTGTTTTAATGTTTCGATATATCCTTCATAAGAAGTGTCAGTCAATCCATTATCAAGAGGAGGTAATATTATATTATTGCCCACATTATCAGTTATATATTCTTGTTTTGAAGAACCGGATGCGGTAGTTGTGTTTTTGGTATTAACTGGTATAACAGCGCAAGCAATCGCAACCACAAGCACTATTGCACAAGCAACCAAAGTTACATCTCTCCCCTTAAATTTCATATCACTCCACCCTATAATCTATTATATAGCATATAATATCATTGTTATGACAAAAAGTCAACAAAATTAGATTGTATATCCCCAAAAGCGACAACTTTTGCTGACATAAATGATAAATATTAAGCATAATAAATTAATTTATTTTATCAATAAAAAAGTTATTAAAAATTTAATTAACAAGATAACAAAAAAATTATTCCAAATCAAAAAATTATATTTTCAATAATTACAGTTTTTGTAACTACACGCCGGAGCAAATTTTCTTCCTCGACCGGCTCCGTCTTTCCCGGATACGGGAAGATACAAAACGCAAGTTTTGACACGCAATCAAGTTGCGTGTGAACATTGCCAACAAAAAAACCACCTCGTGCGGTGGTTTTGATGGTATGTTGGCAATGGAATTTAGTGTAGTGATAACTACACGCCGGAGCAAATTTTCTTCTTCGACCAGCTCCGTCTTTCCCGGACACGGGAAGATACAAAACGCAAGTTTTGACACGCAATCAAGTTGCGTGTGAACATTGCCAACAAAAAAACCACCTCGT
>CALVZT010000030.1 GCA_944372595.1 uncultured Clostridia bacterium | reverse complement strand
TTTTGCATTAACTCCACTAAACAATTTAATATCAATTATAAAGCATCCTAATCCTTTGATATTCTCATTGAGATTAATTTGTTTTTTGTCAATATCATAGCCTTTGCTTATTAATTGTTCAGCGATTTCTTTGCTTGTTATTGAGCCAAAAAATTTACCATTTTCGCCCGTTTTGATTTTGATGATTATTTTCTCTTTTTCTATCTTTTTTGCAATATCAAGAGCGGCTTGTTTTTGTAAATCATAATTTCTTTGTTGTGCTTGTTTCTTTGCTATGTTTTCCGCAACAGCAGATGGGGTTGCTTCTTTTGCTAGTCCCTTTTTGATAAGAAAATTTTTTGCATATCCGTCATTGACTGTTATTATATCGCCACTTTTACCGCTACCTTTAACGTCTTGAAGTAAAATTATTTTCATATATGCCTCCTGAGATTATTGTATATTGTTAAAAAATATTAGTCAACAAGTTTGTTGATTAATTTTGTTTATATTAGCAATAATTATTTAGGAGTGTAATATGGATATAAGATGTAGAAAAACCGATTGCAAATATAACGACCATTTAACATGTACAGCACAAAAATTAAATATTTCAAAACAGTTTAAATGTGAAGAATATATAAAAGAAGAAGGTAAGGGTAGTGATTATAGTAAATTAATGTTTGAGCGAGTACCACAATTTTGTAAATATAAGCATAATAAAAAAATGCCACTTAATTGCTGTGCTAAATGCCTTTTTAACCAAGAAGGCCATTGTAGGTCAAACGGTATTACAATTAATGACATTAATGATGTCCCAAAGTGTGTGAATTTTATTAAGCCCTAATCTCGTCTGTTGGATGCTAAAATAACTAAAATAAATCTTAAAAAGTTGAGTATGGATACTAATAGTGCTGCAACATAAGTTAGTGCCGCTGCTGATAAGACTTTCTTAGCGCCTTTGAGTTCTTCATTATCAAGGGTGTTGCTTGATTTTAATAACTTAATGGCACGATTACTTGCATTATATTCGACAGGTAAAGTTGCAAGGTCAACCAATACTGCTAAACCAAAAACAATTACACCAGCCAAAATCAATGCTGAGCCCCAAACAGTATTAGGATTAGCGGAAAAGTTAAGAAAGAGTCCAATTATAACAAGTGGCCACATAGTTGCTGACAGAAGATTTGTTACTGGGATTAGAAAGTTGCGAATTTTGAGTGGTACATAATTTTTGTTCCATTGTAGTGCATGTCCAAATTCGTGACAGGCAATACCAAGTGCTGCAATGGACGAAGAATTATATACGCCATCAGACAGTGCAATCGTTTTGGCTGCTTTATTAAAATGGTCAGTCAAATGTCCACTAATACGCACAACTTGAACATCATACATTCCCGCCCCATCTAGAAGTTGTCGTATCAGTTGGGCGGCGGTAACTCCGTTTTTTGAATTAATTCCTGAATATTTGTTATAATTATAAGAAACTTTTGATTGTGCCCAAATAGCAATTAACAGGCCGGGTAAAAGAATAAACCCCATCATATAATATAAGTACATTTTTTATCTCCTTTTACGCAAGTAATTAATACCTAATATATAAGTTAAGAAATCAGCGATATAAGTAAAAGCGGCAAGGTCAAGTAAATGTCGAGCCATTTTTGCTTCTTTTTCATTAAAAATATTGTATTTGGTCAACATTAACATTGCCCGCTTACTTGCATCAAGTTCGAGCGGAATAGTGATTAATTTAACTAATATGGAAAGTCCAAGTATTCCTACACAACACCATAACAATATTATTCCAACATATTGAACAGTTTGAAAGAATAAAAATAGTATGCCAACAATAAGTAAGGGTAAAATAAATTTACTTAATAGATATGAAAGCCAAACAATTATTCTATCAAAAACATAAAGAGCCGATTTTTCTTTGTGCTGTTGAGCATGTCCAATCTCGTGAGAAACTATTGTGATTGCCGATATTGAAGTGTTATCAATAGTGCTGTTGCTTAAAACAATCATTTTTTTCTTGGGAATATAGCAATCACCATAATTGCTATCTAGTCTTCCTAAACGAATATGCGTTAAACCCAAAGCAAATAGGAGTTGTCTTAAAACATTTTGTGATGACTCCCCGTATGATGCTTTGATTAAATCATATTTTTTGAATGCATTCTCAAACATAGAATTGGCAAGGAGTGCTATAAATAACAAAAATAACACCGCACCTACAATTCCTAAAACTATATACCACATATATAGATTATATAACAATAGTGATTTTTTTACAACTTTATACGATTATTAATTTTTATCTATATTTACAATTTTGTCGTTTTCAATATCAAAAAAGTAAACATTAAGTTTTCTTTCCTTATTGTTAAGGGTAGCGGCGGAGAAGTTACTACTTTTAATAAACGTGTTTTGAATGACCTGGTCAAAAGGTTCAAAAAACGCTATTAAATGTTCATCATCTAATCTTTGATTTAAACTGCGCCCGAGATATTTTCTAGCAAGAGTTGTGTTATTGACTTTAATTGCTTCCAAAAAAGCAAATGGTACAAGCCGATTATCATGAAAAATTTTTGGATTTTCAAAATAAATTAATTCACTATCATTTGAGAGCGTATTTAAGTTGTATTTAATTAACAATCCTTGTTTTGCCATATCAGTGTAATTTTTGATAAGGGTTAAGTTGTCGTTATCAATTGCGTAGTCTTCAATTATATCAGAGTACAATTCCTTATTATCGCCATACAAGAAACAATATTTTTTTTGATTATATTTTGCAAGTACTAAAACACATTTACCAATTTTTTGTATTTTAACTTCGCTAAGTGGATAAGAGATTATACCTTTGTATGTATTGTTTTGGTCAGTAATTTTTATAGTAGTAAAAGAACTACACACCACTTCCACTGAGGTAAAACCAAATTTTTTATTATAGATTTCTGTTTCTTCTTTGATATATACTTTATCAAGATATATTAACTTGTTGTCTTCTATTTCGTAGCCAACTTCTTCATCAATATCAATACAATAAGGTAATAGGTGTTTGTTGCCAATAGGATATATCTTGTAAATTTTTGAATACGGAACATTAGTTATACATCCACTTATTAATTCTATATCGTTGCCATTTACTGTAATTAACGCATCGTAGTCAGACAATAAAAAAACTTGCATATATCACCTCTATTAAAATATATTTTGTTGATTAATTATTTATTCTTATGTTTAATTTTTTTTGTTTGGTTATAATTAATTTAGAGGTGTTTTATGGATAATGTAACAATTTTTCCATCAAAAAAAGTAAGTGATAAAGAAATTAATTTATTGCTAAATGGACTTATTAAATTAATTAAAAAAAGTGCAGAAGAAAATATAGAATTGGAATTAAAAAGAGAATGTAATTTTGCAACAAAAACTGCCCTTGATTTGACGTGTAAGTTAAAGGAAAAGGAAAACAAAATTGGAAGATTGGAAAAAGAAATTAATTTATTAAAAGAGCAGATATCCAAAATGCAAACCCAAAACAATATTGCTAATTTAATTGTTAATAACTCACAATTTTGATATAATCAAAATGTGTTAAATATATATGTAAGCAGTAACAATTTTAGTTGCGATGATAAGATGTGCCAAAACATTGATAAGGGACATCATATTTTTGTTGTGCCAGATAGATATGCATTAACTCAAGAAAATAATTTATTTGATTTTTGTCAAAAAGATAGTTTTTGTAACGTTGATGTGCTTACACTATCAAGACTTGGCAAAATGCTATGTCAATACGACAATACCATAAGCAGATATGGGTCAATAATGCTTATATCAAAAATCCTTCAAGACAATGCAGATAAATTTGTATGTTTTAATAGGACAGACTTTAATGTCGAGTTTGCGGAAAATATTTATGATACAATTAATCAGTTCAAGGTATGTAACATTGATATAAGTCAGGTCAAAAATGCAGTAACAAGCAAAATGCATGACCTTGCAATAATCTATGATTGTTATGAACAGGAGTTAAGCGGTAAAGTTGATAGCGCCGACAAAATATCTTTGTTGTGTCAAGCACTTAAAGATAGCAAAATAGAAGATATTGATTTTTACTTTGTACATTTTGATAGTTTTACTCGCCAAGCATATATGGTTATTGAAGAATTAGTTAAGAAGGCAAAAAGTGTAAGTATTGCCATAAATTTTGCTACAAACAGATTAAATGAACATATATATGAAGATGATATGATTAAAGCAATAAATATTATTGCAAAAAAAAATAATGAGAAAATTAATCTTATATATGTTGATAGTAAATGCCAAGGTGATTTTGCTATTCTTGAAAATAATTTGTATTCATACAAAAATGAAAAAATACTAAAAAACAATCAAATTACAATATATGAATGCATTGACACAAGAAATGAACTTACCAAAATGTGCATATTAATAACCAAACTCATTCGGATTGGTTATAAATATGAGGATATTTGTGTATTAATACCAGATATTGATAACAAAAAAAATTTAATTAGAGAAATTTTTGATAGATACGAAATCGATTATTATCTTGATGTTGACTATTCATTGAAAAATACATTGATATATAAGTTTTTGTTTGATTTATTAAATATAATTAATTCGGATAGAAGCATCGACTATATTGCACTTGCTACCAGCCCAATATTACAATTAAACCAAGAATATGTATGGCAATACATTAATGAGTGTAATATCTATTTGTTAAACGGACATAGATTATTTGAACATACTGGTAGTGAGGGATTTAATATAATTAACAATACCTTAATCAATATAGTTGGTAAGTTAAAAAATAAATTAAAAGATTGTAATGTTTGTCAAGAATACATTAATTTTGTTAGATTTATCATTACTGAGTTTGATTTAACAAACAAGACAGATGAGATTATAAATTCATTTAATAGTAATAATGATTTATTAAATCATAGGATATATCAACAAATTTTGTCCCTAATTGATGATGTTTTAACAGACATGGAAAAAACATTGTCTTCTAAACAAATGCAATTTGATGAATTTGTTAAATTATTACAATTTGGAATGGACAGCGTTAAAGTATCCACGGTTCCTCTTGCTATTGATAATGTGTTTGTAGGTGATGTATCAAAAAGTATGGTTTATCGTCCAAAAGTTATGATTATTGGAGGATGTAATGAAGGAGTAGTACCAAGTGTCAAGCGTGACCAAGGAATTATAACTGACGGAGAAATAGTACAACTAAATAATTTGTTTGAATTAAAACCTACTATCAAAGATATCAATATTAGAGAGAGATTGAAAATTTTTAATCTATGTATTTGTCCAACGCATAAACTTGCTTTGTTTTATAACCTAAATGGAGCACCATCAACTATAATTAATCAATGTGTTAATATGGGAGCAGGTGTTGTTAAGCAAGAACAATATGACGAGTTTACTATTGAAGATATGTTGTCTTCGGAAAGCAATATGGCACTGACTATGGCTAATTATATTAGAAAATATTATGATGGTCTTAATGTTTCAATCAAAGAGTTTGCTCCATATATTAGACACTTGGCTGAGAATAATTTATTTGATTTATCCTTGTTTAACTACAAAAACACTCCAACTTTTGAAGGAGATAAGATACAAAATGCCAGTGCAAGTGATATAGAGACTTTTTATAGTTGCCCATTTATGCGATTTTGTAGATATGGATTAAAATTAAACGAAATTGAAAATATTGCTATGGATTCTAAGGATGTAGGAAACATTCTTCATAAAGTAGCAGAGATTTATATTAAAGAATATAAAACTTGTAAAATTACAAAAGATATTGAAAAAGAAATTATAGACAAAGTTTTTGATGATAACAAAATAAAGCTTTTAAAAACTTTGCCATTAAACAAACATACCATTGATAATTTAGTAGTAGAGAGTAAGAAATTGCTTAATACATTATATTATCAAAGTCAACATAGTAAGTTTGTTAATATAATGTGCGAAGCAAAGTTGGGTAGTGAAATCAATACTATGGTCTTAGACATAGATGGACAGAAAGTTAAAGTAACTGGCAAAATAGATAGAATTGATAGTTATAAGGACAACATACGCATTATTGATTATAAGACGGGAAGTATTGATAATTTGCAAAATGATTTGTATTACGGCAAAAAAATACAATTATATTTGTATGGATATGTTGCTAGTAATGCATTGAACAAAAGAGTATCAGGTCTATACTATTTTCCTATCAAACTTGACAATGGTCAAGATGGATATTCGGCGTATCAATTAAAGGGAGTGACTGTAAGCGAAGAAGATATAATTTTGGCAAGTGATAATAAATTACCTAATCAATCTAGTGATATTATTCAAGTTAAGTATAACAAAAAAGATGGTGGTATTAGTGGACTTTCAAAAGTTGTTAATAGTAAGGAACTCAATGCCCAAATACGTTATGCGGTATCTATGTTCAAAACTGCAATTAGGGAGATAAGACAAGGTAATATTACTCCTTCACCATTGCAAAAAGACGGGACTATATCATGCAAGTATTGTCCATATAAAAGTATTTGTCGCTTTGACTTAACATTGGGTAATAAAATAAGGACAACTTTGGGTGTAGAGCCAAATTTTTTGGAGGTGCAAAATGAGAACATTAAGTGATGAACAACAAAAAATTATGGCTGTTAATAACAAAAATATATTGGTAAATGCATCTGCAGGAAGTGGTAAAACAACCGTGATGGTTAGCAAAATAATAGATTATATTACAAATGGTGTTGATATAGAAAATATACTTGCAGTAACTTTTACGGTTAAGGCGGCGGGCGAGTTAAAAGAAAGACTTATATCAGAATTAATCCAAAGTGGCGACAAAAAATTATTTATGCAAGCGGATAAAGTATCAAGTGCAGATATCGGAACATTACATAGTTTTTGTCAAAAAATATTAAAAAAATTTTTTTATAAAGCGCAATTATCCTCTTCATTTGAAATAGTCGATGAAGACGATGCAAATTATATAAAATTTAATGCTTTACAAAAGGTAATTGATGTTGAAAGCGAGCAACCAGATTTTTATAAAATAATAGCATTTTTTAAGGACAGAAAAAGTACTGATAATTTAAAAAAATGTATACTCGAAATTTATGAATTTATCAATTCTTTGCCTAATTACGATTATCTTGATAAAGTTGCGTTTGCGGGATATGAAAGCAATTTAAATAAAAATATTGTTTGTCATTATATTAACAATAAGTTCAATAGTAATATGCAAAGGTATAAAAATTTATTTGCAGAATTAAATTACAAGATTAACATTGATAATAATCAAGTTTTAATTGATTTTTGTAACAAATTATTAGATAAATTAGAACAATTTACAAATAAAAACACTTATGAAAATAATATAAACGCTTTTGAATTACTAGATTTACCTAGATTTGTTGGTAAAAATTTTGAAGGCCAAACCCAAGTTTTAAAAGAAGAGTTAAAACAAGTATGGGATAAATTTAATAAATTTTTAAAAAGTTACAAAGATTTTTATATTGACAAACAAACATTAATAGACCAATTAAAAAATGCCTCTTGTTATCTTCAAATAATAATTGATATATTAAAGAAATTTATAAATGCTTATGAACAAGAAAAGAAAGAAAAAAATGTATTAGACTTTAACGATTTGGAAAAATATACGATATTATTATTAGATGATAAAGAAGTTGCCGAACAAATAAGAAGCCAATATAAGTACATTTGTGTAGATGAATACCAAGATATTAATGAAGTGCAAGAAAAAATTCTTCAAGCAATATCAAACAATAATTTATTAATGGTAGGTGACACTAAACAAAGTATTTATGGATTTAGAAATAGTTCGCCAGAAATATTTTCAAAAAAAGCCAAACTTTACAAAAACAACGACGGCGGACAAGTTATACCTTTACTTACTAATTATCGTAGTAGCAAAGAAATTTTGAATTTTGCAAATGATTTATTCAAGACAATAATGACCGAGATTAGTTGTGATGTTGATTATCTTGACGATGCTATGTTTAAGCCAAATGATAATAGAGAAGATGATGAAATCAATATGAGTAGGGTACAATTATGCATCGTTAATAAACAAGAAGATGAAATAAAGTATAACAAACAATATTTAATTAATGATGCAAACGATATTGTCGATTATCCTAGATTAGAAGCACAACTGGTTGTAGAAAAAATATATGAAATTCAAAGAAATTATCAAAAGGCAAACAAAGAATTTAGTTTTGATAAAATTTGTATCTTATGTCGCAACAAAACTAGTAAGGAGTATATTGCGATATCAGAAGAATTAGTTAAACATAATATTCCGGTTGCTAATGTTATTAATGAAAAATTATATGACAATATTGATATTTTGATGCTAGTTAATTTTTTGCGATTAATTTATATGCCAAAAGATGATATTGCTCTTAGTAGTTGCCTTGCTAGTTCGTTTATTAATATTACTTTTGATGAATTATATAAATTAAAGAAAGAAAGCAATAACAATTTGTATGATATAATAACAAATTATAGTCAAGATGATGTTATTAAAAATAAAATTGATAAATTATTAACATTGATTGATAATTTAAAAGAGTTTAATTACTATCATAATTTGTATCAAACATTAAATTATTTGGATAAAAAAATAAAATTTAGACAATATTTCTTATCTTTGCCAGATGGACAAAAAAGATTAAATATAATAAACAAATTTGTTGATAGTTTTCTATCCGCACAATATAATAATTCAATTGAAAAATACTTGTATTATGTGGACAATTTTGCAAACAATGAAGCCTTTAAGTTTGTTAATAATTTGCAAGCTGATAGTGTGTTTTTGGGAACAATGCATTCAAGCAAAGGACTAGACTTTGAAAATGTTATTGTCGCGGGACTTGGTAATACTTTTGATTTTAAAATGTCACAAAAAAGAGAAATTGCTTTGTCAAAAAATTTGGGTCTTGGGGCAAAAGCGTTTGATGAAATATCATTAAAAAGCACACCTACAATAGTCAAAGAGGCAATAAAGCGTCAAACGAA
>CALVZT010000029.1 GCA_944372595.1 uncultured Clostridia bacterium | reverse complement strand
GTCGAATCTATATCATTAAGCGATGAGCAAAAACTATCAATAAGTGCATTTTTTAGATCATTTGTCGTTTGTATTATTTTCATAACCTTACCTCTTAACAAGTATATTGTAACAAATAATTTTGATTTTTCAAAGCAATTTATATGTGTTTGACAATAAAATACCCACTTTTACTATTTATTTTGCCCCTTATTGTTATTTTAATATTAATATATTGCCTAACTTCTACTTTACTAAATGCGTAATTAATCATTTTTTTTACTAAATTAACCATATTAACATCATTGATATTAAGATTAAAAAATTCTTTATCAAAAAAACTTTGAGCTTCAAGCGGATAGTATAATGGCATATACCCGTCTTGCGAAGCACAAAAACCTAGTTCAACTCTTGGATATTTATTTATTACAAAAAAATCTATTACATTTATCCCATACGGCAAAGCATCATCTTCAAACACGCCTTCAAGCCATAATGCAAAACGCTCACATATATCCATCACAACACCATAGTAAGAATACCAAGCAATATTCCTACCCCCAACAAAGCAATACTATAATTAAAAAGTCTATATTTGCGGTTAGCTCTTTTTGCTGTTGCAAGGATTTCTTTTGCAAGGTCAAATTCAAATTTATCCATTTGATATTCACTTGGAAAACCATAATTTTGAATGATACTTTGTGTATATTCATCGATGGTAAGAGATGCTATATACTTATGATAAATTAAATCCGCTTTTGACTCTGGAATATTGCCCTTAAATTTTTTGATACTTTTTGCACTCAAAGCAAAAAAGCTAATTACAACCGACAATAAACAAAAAACTATTGATATATAACCAAGCAACTTATTATCACCCAAAAAATTTGCGATGAGTACACTAAGTCCACTAGATAATGTTGTAATTACACTATGTTTTGTTTCGGCTATTTTGAGACTATCAATATTTATATTAAGAATATATTTAAGTAACTGTTTCACATCTTGATTATTGCCTACAACTTACCTAATATAACCTCACCTATTTGCTTTGTAGGAGAATATTTATAACAAATTTTTTCAAAATTAAATTCGTCAATAGTATATCGAATTTTATTAAATTTATCTTTTACATATATTAACAAATAATAATTGACTGAAACAAGCGCAAACAACTTATATATTGGAGTCTCCTCATCGACAACTACTATTTTAGTTTTTATTATGTTGGTATCCTTTTTGTTATAACTAAACTTTATATAATTGTACATCAAGTTTTCTTTTTTTGTAGGTATCCCAGCAATAATGATAAAAAGTCCAAGAAACAAAAATGTAAGATTAATTAATGGTAACATTACAACAAATAATATCAGTAAACAACTACCAACGATGCAATTGATTACATAGCAAATTCTAACAACTTTTTGCCTTACCCAAAAATTGCTTAGTGCCCCAACTAATATTCTTCCCCCATCAAGTGGCATAACTGGCAATAAATTAAATATAGCAATAATAATGTTACAAAAAGCAAAATTATACAGAATTATAAAAGACGGCGGATATATCCAAAAGAAACTTAGAATTAACAAATACACAATAAGGTTAATCATAGGACCTGCAAGTGCAATTTTTATTTCGTCAATTGGAGTAATCTTGCAATTGTTAAGATTAAGACATATCCCAAACGGCAATAATTTAATGTTGCCTATCTTATAACCGCATTTATATGCGACATAAGAATGGGCATATTCGTGAATAAACATAGCAATTAGATAATTAATGAACAAAAAACAATTATTGTAAAGCAAGAATAATGCAAATATTACAAAAAGGGGGTGAAAAGACAATTCAACCCCAAACATTTTAATTTTTTTTGTCTTCATACCATAAGATATGAAGAATTTTAAACAACTATACCATACGACTTAATATAATTAGCATTAAATGTTATAACTACGTCATATCCCCCTTTACCATTTATTACTACCTTTAAATCCATACTTTCTCGTTTAACACTAAGATAATTATCAAACATCTCATATAGTTCACTTTTAAGAATTTTTGTTAATTCTGGCGAAAATTCTTTTTTATCATTTATGAGCACTCTTTTAAGGCGATTTTCACCAATCATATTAGGTTTTAACATTATACCCTCCTACGAATGTTTTTTCTAAAAAATCCCCATAATCCTCTATATCGACATGTACAATCATATATATTTTGACTACCATTATGCAAATTCTCTGCTATTAATTTGTAAGCATAACTTGATGGCGATTTGCCTTGCATATTGTTGCCTATAACAAGACTAGTTGTTATCTCATCATCTTCTGGAATTACTCCCAATAAATCAATCTTTAACAATTCGCTTATTTGTTCAACACTCATTATTTCTTTACTCATAATAAGGTCACCCCTAACCCTATTAATTACAAGATAACTTTTTTTGATGTTACTACTTGATAATAAGTTAATAACTTTGTCAGCGTCTCTAAGACTTGATATATGTGGAGTTACTACAACAATCGCTTCGTCAGCAGAATATATCGCTCTTTGAAATGGAGCATCAATTCCGGCTGGACAATCAAGTAAGATGTAATCAAAAAAATCTTCGAGTTTACTTAAAACCATTTTAACATTTTCGGCGGTAACGACTGAATGATTATATGAATGAACAGATGGCATGACAAATAATGTAGGATTAAATATATCTTGAATTAGTGCTTGTTTTGGTCTGCATCTGCCTTCAATTACATCCACAAGGTCAAACACGACTTTATTCTCAACCCCCATAACAACGTCAAGATTATTAAGTCCTATATCAACATCCACCAATAATACTCGCTGTCCACCCAGACTTAACTTGGCTCCAAGACTAGCACACAAAGTAGTTTTACCCACTCCCCCTTTGCCGCTTGTTATAACTATTTTCCTTGCCATATCAATCTCCTTAAAAGATAATACCTATATTGTAATTGATAATTTTAGGTTTGGCGGGATAATTTTATCAAAACAAAAAAAATCGACAAAATTAGTTGTAACAAATAAAAATTAATTAAAAAGCAATTTGCTTTACTTATAGCAAAAAAAATACTAAAATGTACTTGTAGGAGTAACAAATGGCAAGAATAAAAATAGCAATTGATATGGGTAGTGTAAACACAAGCATCTATCGTGAAGGATTTGGACTAGTTTTAAAAGAACCAACTTGTGTTTTACTAGACACAAATAATGATTATAAGATTAAGTTGATTGGCCAGTCTGCCAAGGATATGGAAGGCAAAATAGACAATAATTTGGCAGTGGTGTATCCAATAGTTGAAGGATGCGTACGAAACGTTGATATCGCCTCAAAAATACTTAAATTTTTTCTCAAAGTAGTTGCTCCAAAAAAATTATTTGACAGAATAGATGCTATATTATTACTTCCTATGGGCATAAGTGCAAAAGATGTATATGAATTCAAAAAAGTTGCCTATAACGCAGGAGTTAATAAAATAAAAATTGTTCCCAAAATAATTGCCGCAATGAACAATGAAGATTCTTCGGTATTATCAAGTCATGCAACTGTTGGAGTAAATATTGGTGGAGGAAGTACCGATATCGCTATTTTAGTTGGGGATAACATTATAAATGGCTGTACCCTCTCCCTTGGTGGACGCAATATAGATGCAAGTATAACAGAATATGTTGAGAATGACAAAGGTCTTATCATTAGTGAAGCCACAAGCGAAAAAATCAAAAAAGAAATTTCTTCATTGTTTTCAAATGATAAAAGTTTAGTTCAGGTTAGTGGAATTGATAAATTTACTAACGAAAGTACGGACATAACAATCGTAGCAAGTGATATTTATCCTATAATCAAAAATGTTTTTGATAAAATAATACTTACTATTAACTCTCTTATCAAAGATAGTTCAGTAGAAATTATTAACGATATTAAAATGACGGGTATATATGTAAGTGGTGGATTGTCAAATACTACTGGAGCCAAAAATTATTTGGAAGAAAAATTAAAATTACCAATCCACATATCTGACACATCTCAAAATGCAACAATACTAGGAGCAGGCAAATTATTAAATGACGAAGCTCGCCTTCATAATATTATTATCCAAAATTAAAATACACAACACTTTTATTAGATTTGTGCAGTTTGCCCAAAACACTTGTACATAATGCACATATTATATGTACATATTACACAAAGCGATTGTGCACGGCGCATAAAACATTTGTACATATTAAACATAACTATTGTGCAATATACACAAAAAAAGTATGATTATATCATACCTTTTTTTATTTGTTCAAGAGCACTTTTTTCAAGACGACTTACTTGCGCTTGACTTATGCCGACCTCTTCGCTTATCTCTACTTGGGTTTTTCCAACAAAGTATCTAAGTTTTAATATATCTCTTTCCCTTTTATTTAGTTTAGATATTGCTTCTTTTAATGCTATATTTTCCACAATACCCTCACTAGCACTTTTATTATCTCCTACTTGATCCATAACCAACACAGTATCTTCCCCATCATTATACAATGGGTCATATAGTGATATTGGTTCGCTTATAGCATCAAGTGCATCGGCTACTTGCCAAACGGGCATCTCCATTTCTTTTGCAATAGCATCTAGGGTTGGTTCAAAATCTTTGTTAAGTCCTAATTTTTCACGAGTTTGTAATGCTTTATAGGCGATATCTCTAAGACTTCTACTTACCCGCATAGAAGTATTATCTCTTAAAAATCTTCTTATCTCGCCAATTATCATAGGTACAGCATAGGTAGAAAATTTAACATTATAACTTTCGTCAAAGTTATCCATTGCTTTGATTAATCCGACACAGCCCACTTGAAAAACATCGTCTATATTTTCTTTTTTTATATTAAATCTTTGAACAACGCTAAGCACTAATCTCATGTTGGAATAAATAAAAAGTTGTCTTGCTTCTTCATCTCCTGCTTTGAGTTTATCCATAAGCAAAGCGACCTCTTTACCTTTTAACTTTGGTAAATGTGCAGTATCAATACCACATATAACAACTTTATTAGCCATAAAATTCCTCCAAATTCGAATTTTATGCTAATATGTTGTCCTTATATATGCAAATATATACATATATTAATTAAACTTTCAAAATGCGATTATACCAACCTGTCAAATTTTTGCTGATTTTGTCTTTTTTTGACAAGCATCAAAATCAACATTGTCAAAGCATACAAAACAATAAATATTGCAAACACAATAAGCAGTACAGCAACTGAATTACCAAAAACAAGGCTTATAAGCATTAATATCGTGCAAGCAATCAAATTACCTATTGCCACACTTAACATTCCTTGCCACCATTTTAGTTTTGAAAAAGCCGATATACCACTGCCCATCCATACCCCAGTTAAAGGCAATGGAATTGCTACAAACAAGGTTATTGCAAGCGCTTTGGAAAAGGTTTTTTGATTATCATCAAGTGCATTTGCCTTACTTGAAAATCTTTTTTCAAAGAAAACAATTATTTTATTAAATATTTTTGTTTTTTTAAGCCAAGCAAACATCGGTTTGAGTAAAGGAATAATAAAAATTGTTGGCAAAGTTGAGCCAATATATGCACACAAAAATATTATCCATGGATCAGCGACATTGCCACCCCACAATGCAACACTTAATCCAAATGGTATAGCAAGTCTTGCCTCAGTAATAGGAAGCGTGGAAAATAACAATATAGCAAGCCATATTGTATCTGAGAAATTATTAACAAAAAATTGTTCTAATGCTTCTGTCATAATATTCCTATAAGTTTTAATATACTAACTAATGTTGTAAAAACAAAGAAATAAGCTATCATAAGACCAGCAAATACATAATAAGCAATAAGTACACCATTTTGAAATTTTTGATTAAATTTTGAGTAATATTTTGATATTAACAAACCAATAATTACAACGACAATTCCAATCAATGCCCCTATCCATATATATTTAGTATATGGATTAGAAAACTCAATTATAATCTCATTTTCACCACTTTGTAAATCAAATGTCATAAGGGTGCTTAATTTATTGCTAAAATCTGCTTTTTCTCCATTAATAGTAACTGAATATCCATCAATTGCAATAAATGGTATCATAAGCGTTCCAGACTCTACCATATTAGCATTAACTATAAACTTATTTTTAGAATAATCAATATTAACATCAGCAGTATTATTTACAACAACATCATTAAGTTTTTGAATATCAAATACGTAAAACTCAAAACATTCAAGTGTAATATTATTTTCTAATTCAAGACAATATTTTCCTTCTTCATACTCATAAAGTTCATACAATTTCTCATTTGGTAATGCTGTTATAGTAAAATCTTCATTTATGAAAAATCCTCTATTTTTTGTTTTTAATCTGACACTAAGTATTTCATTGGGTGCACAATTATAATCAATAAAAATTTTACCCAAACTGCTGTTTTTGTTTATAGTCAAAGTGTTATCAATAAGTTCGCAATCTTCATAAGTAATAATTGGTTCAACCTTTGTTAGTAACTCTCCTTCTCCACCCAAACTTTCAAATAAATTTTGATGAGTTTGTATTACATTGTCAGCTGTATCAAACTCTTCTATTACAAATCCTTCCTTACACAATAAATTTTCATATAAATAAGTATCTCCGTCATTATAAATTTCTTTATAATAATCTCTTTTTATTTCAAACGAAGACAAGATATATTTATTATTAAATATTGTGTCAGAAAGCACATTTGTATATGAATCAAAAATTACATTTGTACCATACGGCAAATCTAAATCATCAAAAAGTGTTAAAATTTTATTATTCATTAGTGATGAAAAGGTAAAAATTGTTGATTTATTGTGTAATAAAGGATATTCATTATAATATAAACCATTTGTAGTTTTTATCCTGTCATTTTCATCTACAACTGATAGAACATTTGAATAATACTCAGTTTTGTAATCTTGCACCCTTGGTACTACACATAAAACATAATTAAATATGGTAAATATAGAAAACACGATTACAAAACTCGTTGTTAAAAATTTTTTGTTTAAAAAGTTTTTGATAAAACTGCGATAAATAATAATCAACAACACAAGAGTTAACACTACAATAGGCAAATATGTTAATAAGTGAGCAGGATATACAAAATTATCCGCAAATGCCGTATCAATTGTATTATAGGCAATATACATACATAGCAACAATAAAGTCAATATCAAACTCATTGCAATTATAAATATTGCATACTTACCTTTTGAAGATTTATTAGTTTCTGAAATTGATGAATTTGAATCTTTTAATGTCGTCTCATTAACATATTTACATGCCAAATAAACAAATAAAAATGAACTAATAAATCCAAATCTCATACACAAGCCATAAGCTGAGCCACCTACCATAGCATATATGCTTTCGTCAACAATTACATTGATAAGTATCATAACTATAATACAAATAACAAATTTGTTAAAATTATCTTTTTTATCACATTTAATAAGATAACAAATAGCCAAAAATATACTTATTAATTCTGTACACAATGTTGCAATTTTTGTAGTTTTTTCCCAGTCCCAAAAACCTCCGTTATTTATATAATCAAATATTCCTACGTTTCTACCAGCATTAAGATATTGAATAAAAGACGGAAGTAACAACCACAAACTAAGACCTATTGCAACCAAAAATGCACAAATTACCTTTCCGGTAATTAATGCTTTTTTCTCCTTTGGCACACAAAAGAATATGTATAATCCATAAATGATAAATAGATAAAAGAAGGTAAAAGAACCTAATGCAAAGCAAGTATATATAAATAAAGTCATAACAATTGCAAGATATATCATTTTGTTGTCTTTGAGTAGTTTTTCAAAAGCGACAAACAAAAATGGCATATAAATTACAAAATCCACCCAAGTTATAAATAAAAAATGCAATAATAAATATCCAGAAAATACATAAGCAAGACTAAAAATAATTACTAGTAAGGGGCTTAAATTTTTGAAGTGTTTTTTAATAAACCAACAAATTACAATACCTACTACTAATAATTTTAGTACAAATACAAAATTTATCGCATATATTACATTTCCTCTACCACCTAAAAAAAGCACAAAACTAAACGGACTAATTATAAAATATGTAAGATATGCAAAAATATTTTCTCCAAAACCAGTTTTGGTCGTATAAAATAAAGATGACTTTCCTTCAAAAAAGTCAAATACAAGTTCACTATTAGCACAAATTTGACTTGTCATATCTCCTCTTGATATAGATTTATTACCAAAAGGAAAAAGTCCTGTTGCAACAAAAACAATGAGATTGATAAATAGAATCAGTCCCAATATTATAAAATATTCTTTGTTATTAATAATAAAATTTTTAATCTTCAATATTAATTTTTTCCCTAATTATATATTTTGGTCTTCCCTTCACTTCTAGATAAGTATAGGCAAGATACATTCCAATAATTCCAAGCACAAACATAATAGTTGCACTAGTTGTTAACATAACAGGGATTAGCCATAATACAATGTCATAACTTACTTTTAGTATGGACAAAAGCCCAAGAACAATTATTGCTACAAAACTTAATAAATGTGTCACAAAAGACAATCCAAAAGCCCAATATAAAGGCCTAGAAGTTGTACTAACAATGCCTTGAGACGATATTGACAATAATTTCTTGAAATTATATTTTGTTTTACCCTTCTGACGCTTAACCCTATCAACTTCGATTGTTGTTTGACGATAGCCAACCCAATTTGTTTGTTCTTTAAGATAAATATTTTTATCTTCAATACTTAAAAGTGTATCAATTACTTTTCTATCATATAACCTATATTCTGCTTGATTATCAAATACTTTTTGCTTAGCAACAAAATTGATTATTTTATAATAAAACCAAGCAGTAATGCGCTTGAAGATACTTTCTTTGCGTTTTTTTCTTTTGACGGTAACAATGTCGTAACCATTATCCCATTTATTCAACATTTCAAGTATTGCTTCGGGAGATTCTTGCATATCAATGTCAAGATGTATTGCACACTTACCTTTACAATTTTCAAGTCCAGCGACAATTGCTGGATATTGACCAAAATTACGACTTAACGATACTACTTTGACTTTACTATCTTTTTTAGTAAGTTGCCTTAATAATTCTAACGAAGTATCGGTACTACCATCATCAACATAAAGTATCTCATAACTTTTATCAGTTTTTGACATTACTTCACAAATCTTATTATAAGAAAAGTCTATATTCTCGCTCTCATTAAGTAATGGAATTATTATAGAACAATCAACGTTTTTCATTAGCAACCTCGCCTTTAAAAATTATATATTTACGGGTAAAATAATTAAATATCAATACAACTATTGTTAACACAATTTTTGTTATCCATTCGTTAATATGCAACAAATCATAACCAATATACATACCAAGAAGTTGTA
>CALVZT010000028.1 GCA_944372595.1 uncultured Clostridia bacterium | reverse complement strand
TCATTGGGCAAAGCCAATGCTTTGACTTGATAACCTAATTTAACTAATTGTTTTACAAGCACATTGCCTATATGTCCGCAAGCACCTGTTACTATACATTTATCCAACATTATGCTCCTTATATGTGTACTTAACAATACTAACACAATAATATATATTATGCAAATATTTAATAGGTTAATATTTGATGTAATTATTTATTTTAATAAAAATTATATACACATTTTGAAATGTAATAACAAAAAACATTTTTACAACCTTGAATTATATGTTATACTTACAAAAATATAAAGATTTTGTAGGAATAAAATGGAATACAAATACGAAATTACAAATAAAGTTAACGATTCCCTTATAAAAGAGATGATAAAACTTGATAAAGTTTTTTTTAAGGGAGAAGATGTTGGCAATTTAAGAAAATGCAAAGAATGGTTAAGTGTAAATGATGATATTTACACGGTATTATTATTGAACAAAAAAGTTATAGGTTATATTAATTTTATTCCTATCACGGATGATTTTTATGAAAAATTTAAAGCGGGTAGTGTTAGAGACAGCAACTTGTCTAAAAGTGATGTCTTAACTTTTAGTGCCGAGAAACCACTTAAATGTTTATTTACTTCCATAGCATTGAATAAAAAATTTAGAAAAACATTAGCATTGCAAATGTTATGGATTGGATTTTTGAAGAAAATAAAATCTTATAATGTTGTTATTGATAGAGTTATTATGGATTGTGTTACAGATATTGGCGAAAAATGTGCAATAAAACATTTAGGAGCAAAATTTATTCGCAAATCATCAAGTGGCAAAATATATGAGGGACAAATAAAAGAATTTATAAAATAATTAATAATTGTTAATTTCAAAGAAATCCAACACGCCACACATAATAAGATAACATATCTTGTCCTGGTATTCATCATTAATTAATAATTGTTCTTCTGTTGGGTTGGACAAGAAGCCACATTCAACGATTACCGCCGGGGCAGTGGTGCATTTGACCAAATAGTAATCTCCCGCACTTGCGCTTTTTTTGGGGCCATCAAGCCCGTTATTTAATTGTGTTTGGATGGCAATGGCCATTTGTTTGCCTACTTCATTATTGGAGTCATAAAAGACTTGTGCGCCCTTACTTGATGCGGATACAAAACTATTCATGTGGATAGAAATTACAATATCTGCATTTGCTTGTTCTATTATATTTTTGCGATTAAGCATATCTTCTTTTTTGTAATTTTTCGTTCCTAGCGTATATAGTCCGTCTTTATTTTTTCTAGTTTGAACGACATTGAATCCTATTTGTTCTAAGTTTTTTTCTAATTTTTGTGCATAGATAAGGTTGAGATCGCTTTCTTTGACGTTAGTTGTTTTACCAATACTCCCACCATCAATACCACCATGCCCAGCATCTATAACAATAGTATAATTGGGCTTAGGACTAAGGTAAACAAAACTAGTTGAATCATTAAAAAATATCATGGTGGTTAATAATGTTACCATAATAATAAGCGAAAAAATAGTTATTTTTTTCTTTGTAAACATAAAACAACCTATTATTTTTAATTTTTTTAAAAAAAATCACAAAAATGCTTGACAATAGCAAAAATACCCACTTATCCACAGAGTTATCCACATTTTTGCAACATAAAATTTAAAAATTGGGCTTTTGAAGGGTATTTATAAACATATATTCATTTGTGAAACATTTTATAACTATCTAGTGTTTCATAAAATTGTTGTTGGGGTTAATTTACTTTACATTTTTGTAATATACTATATAATATATTATGGGTGAAAATTTGATAGACATAGCACAAAACATTGCAACTGAGACACTATCGCCTGAACTTTATGCAAGGGCAATGACGGCAGTTGAGCAACTTAAAGATATCAAGATGGATGAAATTTCAATAGTGTGTGCGTATTTGCACATACCATTTTTGCACGAAAAAATTAGCGAAGAAAAAATTAATGAGACTTTTGGAGAAGACGCTCTAAATATTTTGTTGTCGTTAAAAAAATTACACAAACTAACTTTTAGTAATGCCGAAGAAGAAGGGGAAAATATTAGAAAAATGTTTTTTGCAATTAGCAAGGACATTAGAGTTGTAATTATAAAATTAGCATACGCCTATTCAAATTTAAAACATATCAATCCAGAAAAAGAAAATGTAGTTATGCAGTGTGAAATGGCAATGAGGCTTTATGCTCCTATTGCTAGCAGGTTAGGACTTTATAGTTTGGCATCTCAAATCCAAGACTTATCTTTTAAATTATTAAATCCTTCTGCTTATTTTGCATTATCAAACCAGATTGATGAGAAGATTAAAGAACGCTTAAATATCATTGATGAATTAGAAGCCAAATTAAAATCTTACCTTTTTGAATTAAAAATTGAAGGTAGAGTGTATGGTAGAAAAAAAGGAATTTTTAGCACATACAAAAAGTTAAAAAGCAAAGCAAGTACACTTGATAATATATATGATATTTTAGCAATCAGGGTCATTGTAAATAAAACGTCGGAATGTTATACCATTCTTGGCAAAATTCATAGCGAAATGAAATTTTTGCAACAGCGATTTAAAGATTACATATCCATTCCAAAGAGTAATGGCTATCAGTCTTTACACACAACGATAATATATAACAATGTTCCAGTTGAGATACAGATTAGAACAGAAGACATGCACAGGGAAGCCGAATATGGTGTGTGTGTGCATTGGATGTATAAAGAAGGAAGAAAAAAAAGTGACAGTCTTGACGAAAAGTTAATGTGGTTAAGACAAGTCATGGACGAGCAAGATAAAGTTAGTTCGTCTGACCTTATTGATTACTTGAAAGTTGACATCTACGAAGGAGAAATCTTTGTACAGTCGCCTAATGGGAAGGTTGTCCATTTGCCACAGGGAGCTACGCCAATTGATTTTGCATACGCTATTCATAGTCAAATAGGTGATAAGTGTGTTGGGGCAAAAGTTAATGGTAAGATGGTACCGATTACTAGTAAGTTAAACAGTGGAGATATTGTTCAAATTATAACCTCTCCTGCATCAAAAGGTCCATCATTAGATTGGTTAAATTATGTAAAGAGTGTAAGCGCAAAAAGTAAAATTAGAAACTTTTTTAAGAAAAATAACAAAGAAGAAAATATTAAACTTGGAAAAACTATGTTGGAGCAGATGATCAAAGACAAAGGATATTCTCCAAACATTATTCTATCAAAAGACAATCTTAAAAATATAACTGCTAAATTTAGTTTTGTAACTTCTGACGACTTATTTGCAGGAATAGGTTCAGGTGCTGTACCATGCAAGACTGTCGTTGTATATGCATTATCTCTATTTAAACAAAAAAGTGTTATTAATGAAGAAGTTAGCGTTACTTCAACTACTATTGTGCCTAACGAAAAATATGTTATGGTACCTGGCCTTGACGATTCGAGTGTTATGATTAAATTTGCTCCTTGTTGTAAGCCAATGTATGGAGACGATATTATTGGCTACGTTAGTCATGGTAGAGGCATAATTGTTCATAGAAAAATTTGTCCACATTTACTAAAATATGAAGAAGATAGATTAATACCATTAAAATGGAAGGAAAAAATATGATTATAGAAGGTAAAAATAGTGTTTATGAGGCCTTAAAAGGCGATATAACATTTAACAAGTTATTAATATCTAACACAACAGGAGCGAATAATATTGTCGCATTAGCAAAAGAAAAAGGTGTTAAGGTAGAGTTTGTTGACCGTAAAATTGTTGATAAATACTCAAATGGCAATTGTCAAGGCGTAATAGGTTTTGTAACTGATTATAAGTATTATTCGGTAGAAGATATCTTAGATGTTGCAAAAATCAAAGGCAAAGATAATTTTATTGTATTGCTTGATGGTATAGAGGATCCACATAATCTAGGTAGTATTATAAGAGTTTGTGAATGTGCGGGAGTAGATGGAATAATAATAGAAGAAAAAAGAGCATGTGCGGTTACTGACACTGTCGTAAGAGTAAGTGCGGGTGCTGTTAATCATACTAAAATCGCAAGGGTTACTAATCTTAACAATACTATTAGAATGCTAAAAGAGAAAAATATTTGGGTATATGGTTGTGAACTTGGCGGACAAGATGTGTATCAAAGCAACCTTACCGGGAATATTGCAATAGTTATAGGTAGTGAGGGCAAGGGTATAGGCAAGTTGACTCGTGAACTATGTGATGAAATTGTAACTTTGCCTATGTTTGGAAAGGTAAATTCGTTAAATGCTTCAACCGCAACAAGCGTTGTTGTATTTGAGGCAGTAAGGCAGAGGATAAAGAATGGAAGATAATAATAACAAAATTTTACCCAACAATAAAGATGTTAATTTTGATGAGTTAATCAATGAATATCTCCCGCTTGTTAATAAGATTGCAAGAAAGTATTTTTTGGTGGGAGCAGGAACTGATGATTTAATTCAAGAAGGGATGATTGGATTATATAAAGCCATTCTTAATTTTGATGAGAAAAAACAAGCAAGTTTTAGGACTTTTGCTAAATTATGTATAACAAGACAAATTCAATCAGCGGTAAAGTGTGCAAGTAGAAACAAAAACATACCTCTTAATGCATACTTATCCATAAATAATCAAGGAATGGTTGTGATAAAAGAATCTGACGAGAATGATGAAGAAGGTATTTATTTACCAGCTAATTCTCTATCTCCGGAAGAAAATGTATTAAGCAAAGAAAAACGTGCTATGATGGACAAGCAAATTAGTCAAGTCCTTAGTGATTATGAAAAAAAAGTTCTTAAATATTACATCGAGGGCAAAAATTATATGCAAATTGCTGGAATTTTGAATAAAGAGCCCAAAAGCATTGACAATGCGCTCACAAGAATTAAAATAAAATTAAGTTTTTTGTTAGAGCAGAATGATTAAAGGAGAAATATATTTTGAGTTATCAAGCATTATATAGACAATATAGACCAAAATGTTTTGAAGATGTTATAGGTCAAGAACATATTGTAACAACTTTAATTAATCAGATTAATTCGGAACATATCGGTCATGCATACTTATTTACAGGCAGTAGAGGTGTAGGAAAGACGACATGTGCTAGAATATTCGCACGAGCAATAAATTGCTTGCACCCAGTTAACGGTTCACCATGTGGCAAATGTGAAGTATGCAAAGCCTACGATGAAAACAATATGGATATTATTGAGATTGATGCGGCGTCTAATAACAAGGTTGAAGAAGTACGTGATATAAGAGAGAAGGTTAAATATCCACCAATTAATGGCAAGTACAAAGTGTATATTATCGATGAAGTACATATGCTTACTGATAGTGCATTTAACGCATTACTTAAAACATTAGAAGAACCACCAGCACATGCTGTTTTTATACTTGCTACAACAGAAGCACATAAACTCCCAGCAACCATTCTTTCTAGATGTATGAGATTCGATTTTCGTTTGGTAACAACAGAAGACATAATTAAGTTGCTTAAAAAGATTTTTGATAAAAACAAAATTGAATATGATGATAAAATTGTCCAAGCAATAGCGACGGCGGCAGAAGGTGGAGTGAGAGATGCTTTATCCATTAGTGATTGTGCTATAAGTTTTGGCAAAGGTAAAATCGATTACGATACAGTTGTAAATATTTTGGGAATTGGAGATAAGGAGCAAGTCGCAACACTTGTTGATAACATAATAAAAGGCGATTTGGGAGAGGTGCTCGAAAATATTAACTCGGCATATTTAAGTGGTAAAAATTTCGCGGTGTTTGGTAAAGAACTTACGAATTATTTCAAAAATCTAATAGTTGTTAAAACTTGCAACAATCCAGATGCTATATTAAATCAACCAAAAGAAATAATGGATAGGTATAAATTGCAAGCAGACAAAATTAGTGTTGATAAACTGTTGGCATTTATGGAAAAATTTAGTAATATAGAAACAGACTTGAAATATTCATTATCGCCAAAAACCTTAATAGAATTAACTTGTCTTGAATGTGCAAGTTTTGACCCATCAAAAAAATTTTAATCAATGAAGCAACGAAGAATATAAAACATACTGATGATAGTGCACAAATGTTGTGGGGTAAGTTTATAATACTTCTAAGAGAACAAATGAGTGCGGTATTATATTCGGCGTGTGGAGATATAACTAAGGTGGATATCAAAGATAATACATTAAGAGCATTTACAATGGATAAAGGTGTATATACCATTATCAATAACAATATAAATAAAGCAAAAGAAATGCTAAAAAAATTATGTGATTATGACTTTGAATGTTGTTTTGAAGAACAAATTGACAAAGAATTAATTAAGGCAAAACAAATTTTGGGCGAAATGCTTATCATTAAATAGTGGAGGATAATATGGGTAATTTTAGAAATTTTGGTGGCTTTGGCGGTGGCAATATGCAAAATCTTATGCGCCAAGCACAAAAAATGCAAGAAGATATGCAAAGGAAACAACAAGAATTAGAAGAAATGGAAGTAATAGGTGCCAGTGGTGGTGGTCTTGTTGAGGCGGTAGCTAATGGTAAGGGTATTATTAAGACTGTTAGGATTAAAAAAGAAGTTGTTGATCCTGATGATGTTGAAATGTTAGAGGACCTAATTACTGCTGCTATTACAGATGCACAAACTAAGGCTGAGGATGCTAAGAAAGACTTGCTTGGACCTATGGGCGGAGGATTAATCTAGTGGATAAGAATTGCGAACCAATAGCAAGACTAATTGGTTGTTTTATGTCTTTGCCTGGCGTTGGATACAAAACAGCACAGAGATATGCTTATTCAGTTCTTAAACTTGATAAAACTGATTGTTCTAATTTTGCAAAAGCCATAGTTGATGTTAAAGACAAAGTTAAATTTTGCAAAATATGTGGTAACTTTACCGAAAATGATGTCTGTGATATTTGCAAAAATCGTCAAAGCGATATTATATGCGTCGTTAAAGAGCCAAAAGATATCATAGCGCTCGAAAAGGTCAAAAATACAAAATGGGTGTATCATGTACTCCAAGGTTGTATTAGTCCACTTGAAGGCAAAGGTCCAGATGATATAAGAATAAAAGAATTATTGGATAGAATTAATAATGGCAATGTCAAAGAAGTAATACTTGCAACTAATCCCGATGTGGAGGGAGAGGCGACTGCTATATATATATCAAGATTACTAAAACCTTTGGGTATTAAAACAACGAGGTTAGCACAAGGCATATCTATGGGTAGTGATCTTGAATACGCCGATGAAGTAACCCTTACAAAAGCAATAGAATCAAGAACAGAAATATAAAAAAGGTCATCAAGTGGTGACCTTTTTATATTGTATTAATTTTTATCAAATTATTAATAATACTTATAATTTTATCTGCGTTACCTTTATTTGATTGCAAATCATTTTGTAATAATTGAAGCATTTGTAATATTATATTAGATAATTGACTTTTGAATGTTCCTTTTGCTATTTGACATATGTTGTCTAATGGCGTACCAAAAAGGGTAGTAAAATCGTTGTAGGCATTTTGTAATATTTGTCTAACTTGTTTTCTTGCCGTGCGACAAGCAAGTCGTTTTATACAATTTGCTATGTTGGTATAGTTTATATTGTTATCGTCGCTTAATGTATGTACTGTATTGCCTTTACTATATTCGTAAGAAAGTTTGTTTATTTGTTCTTCGTTTGGGAGTGCGCTATCGTTATACATATATTATCCTACCTTCTATTTTGAGTAGTATATGTATTATATGGTTTATTTGATAAAAAAACGGCTAGTTTTTACTGCCGTTTGTTGAATTATTAGAATTATATGGTCGCCTATCGTATATTGATGCGGTTGGTACTATTAATGGACTATTGTCTTGTGAATTCCTTTGTTGGTTTGGCTGTTTAAGTTTGCTTTTGTATTGACTTAGATCATGCAGATTTTCTAGCGTAGAACCACCTTTTATTATTGGTTGAGCCATAAATAAATTGTATTTATCTTGCTTTCTTGGTGGTAAACCAAAAAAGCGAAAAGTTTCTAATGTATATATTTTACTTGCATCTTCACCACGCAACAAACCTTCATTTAGTTTTCCTACTAAATGAATATAGTTGTTATTGTCCGGTGAGTTTTGTTGCAACATTATCTAGGTCCTCCACGATTGAGTTAATTCTTATTTGTTTTTCGTTATCACTAATTTTGTAGTCGCTAATGGTTGCAATTATGCATGCACTTGCAAATGCAATGTATGTGGCAAGTTTTGCCCCTCGCATCAAAGTATCAAGTATGCCACTTGTCGATAGCAATTGATTGGGCTTTAAATCTTTGATAACATTAGCAAAATTGGTTAGTGTGCCGTACTGCAAGGTAAATTTGATATCACTATTATTTATTACTCTATCAAAGCAATCAAGTTCACTTTGTAGTTGTGGGCCTTTAATTTTTTGTTTTAAAAGTTCGTGGCATTTATCTATGTCCTCTGTGTAATTTTTAAGTACATCTTTGAAGGTATAATATTTGCCATTGTGATAATAGGTTAGTCCTTCTTTTAGGTCCTTTGTACCCAAAGTGCCATAATTTAAGTAGGCAGGATGGAGTTTGCATTCTTTGATTTTGAAATAACCTATCATATTTATCCCTTTGAACATTGGTAGTATAACACAACACTTTTTGATTGTAAATAGGCAATTTTTATTTTTATTTAAAAATTTTATATAATATTGTTAAATTGTGTAATTTTTTAATTTGCATTTAAATATTTTTGCATATATCAAAAAAACTTGTATATCAGTTGCCCATATATATTACATATTTATATATTAGTGTCGACTTATATATATTATAATGATGATATTTTTTGTGCAAGTCTTTTTTTGTATTTTTATAATTATTTTGCAAAAATTACCATAAAATTATCTAAATTTAGGAAACACGGGGGCTCGTGTACGGACTGTTTTGGAAAAATGTTAAAAAATTAATTAAAAAAGTGAAAAAAGTTGTTGACATCAAAAAACCTATATGATATTCTAACACCGTCGCAACCGAAGATTACTTCGTTACGACGTGTACAATTACAATTTAATAGTTAAGGAAAGGTTTTTGTACAAATACAAAAAAGTTCTTGTTGATTTTTTTGAATAATCATGCAACAAAACACATTCCTATTTATACGCCAGTATAAATTAGACAAGTTGTTTTGAGCAGGTAAATAAATCTAAATTAATTTTAGAGTTTGATCCTGGCTCAGGACGAACGCTGGCGGCGTGCTTAATACATGCAAGTCGAACGGAGCAATTGGTAGCTTGCTACTGATTGCTTAGTGGCGGACGGGTGAGTAACGCGTGAACAATCTGCCTTTTGCTGGGGGACAACAGTTAGAAATAGCTGCTAATACCGCATAAGACCACAACTCGGCATCGAGAAGGGGTAAAAGGAGCAATCCGGCAAAAGAGGAGTTTGCGTATCATTAGCTTGTTGGTGGGGTAACGGCCTACCAAGGCGACGATGGTTAGCCGACCTGAGAGGGTGATCGGCCACACTG
>CALVZT010000027.1 GCA_944372595.1 uncultured Clostridia bacterium | reverse complement strand
CTATCAACAATTATTTCAAGGTGCAATTCGCCCATACCAGCAATAATTGTTTGACCAGTTTCTTGATCAGTATAAGTCTTAAATGTTGGGTCTTCTTCGGCAAGTTTAACAAGTGCCATAACCATTTTTTCTTGTGCTTGTTTTGTAGTTGGCTCAATAGCAACTTTGATAACTGGCTCTGGGAATTCCATTTTCTCTAATACAATTGGCTTACTTGCATCACAAAGTGTGTCCCCTGTTGTTGTATCTTTAAGACCAACGATTGCAGCAATGTCTCCTGCATATAATTCTTGGACGTCTTCACGGTTGTTAGCATGCATTTTAAGTAATCTACCGATACGTTCTTTGCAATCTTTTGTAGAATTATACACATAACTACCAGCAACTAACTTACCAGAATAAACACGGAAGAAAGTAATTTTACCAACGTAAGGGTCGGTAGCAACTTTGAATGCAAGTCCAGCAAATGGTGCACTATCACTTGATTCTCTTTCTTCTATCTTGTCTTCTGCTCCTGGAACGTGTCCTTTAATATTAGGAACATCAATTGGAGATGGAAGGTAATCAACGATAGCATCCAAAAGTTTTTGAACACCTTTATTTTTGAATGATGTACCGCAAGTAACAGGTGTCATACTAAGATTTAATGTTGCTGTACGAATACCTTTCTTAATCTCATCAATAGTCAAAGTTTCTCCAGCAAAATATTTTTCAAGTAAAGCATCGTCAGTCTCTGCTACTGCTTCGATTAGTTCGTTATGATATTTCTCTGCCATATCTTTAAGGTCAGCAGGTATATCAACAACTTCAAAATCTTTACCCATATCATCTTTGTATATTGTTGCTCTCATTTCAACTAGGTCAACAACCCCCTTAAATCCACTTTATTCTCCAATTTCTAATGGGATAGTCCCAGGCTTATCTTTTAATCACTCCTTCATCATCTTAATTGCTCTAAAAAAGTTAGCATCATTAATATCCATCTTGTTAATGTATGCAATTCTTGGAACATGATATTTATTAGCTTGTCTCCATACTGTCTCTGATTGAGGTTGTACACCACCACGAGCACAGAATACCGCAACGGCACCGTCTAATACCTTCAAACTACGCTCAACTTCTACGGTAAAGTCAACGTGTCCTGGGGTGTCAATAATATTGATACAATGGTCTTTCCACTTTGCAGTAGTACAAGCAGAAGTAATTGTAATACCTCTTTCTTGTTCTTGCTCCATCCAGTCCATTGTTGCTGCACCTTCATGCACTTCACCGATTTTGTGAACACGACCAGTGTAATACAAAATTCTTTCAGTGGTAGTGGTTTTACCAGCATCAATGTGTGCCATTATACCGATATTTCTATATTTTTCCAATGGAAATAATCTTGGCATATATTTTTCTCCTTAAAATTAAAAATGTGAACATTTTTAAAAAAGTATTAACATTAAATCAGTCAAAACAATCAATTATTGACCAAAATAATGGTTACAAACAAATTACCATTTGTAGTGAGCAAATGCTTTGTTTGCCTCTGCAGCTCTATGCATTTCGTCACGACGTTTGATAGCTCCGCCATTGCCGTTATATGCATCCATAAGTTCTGCAGCAAGTTTTTTGTTCATTTCTTTTTCGCCACCACGTTTTCTTGCAAACATTACAATCCATCTTATAGCAAGAGTTTGACGACGTTCTGGGCGAATTTCCAAAGGTACTTGGTATGTAGCACCACCAACACGTCTTGCTTTTGTCTCTAATAATGGTTTAACATTCTCAACTGCTTGAAGGAATACTTCTAGTGGTTCAAGTCCCATTTTTTCTTTAACAATATCAAAAGCGCTATAAACAATGTTTTGTGCTATACCTCTTTTACCATCAACCATAATTTGATTAATTAGTTTGGTAACAACGGTTGAGTTATATATTGGGTCTGGTAAAACTTCTCTTTTAACCGAACTCTTTCTTCTTGGCATAATTTCCTCCTTATAAAGTCACGCAACAAAAGTTGCAAAATAATGGTTTATATAATTGCCATTTAATTACAAATTATTTAGGCTTTTTAGCACCATACTTAGAACGAGATTGCTTTCTTTTAGCAACTCCAGCGGTATCAAGTGTACCACGAACGATGTGATAACGTACACCTGGCAAATCTTTAACCTTACCACCACGAATAAGAACAACTGAGTGCTCTTGTAGGTTATGACCTTCACCTGGAATATAAGTTGTACCCTCTTGACCAGAAGATAGTCTTACCCTAGCAATCTTACGAAGTGCTGAGTTTGGTTTCTTTGGAGAAGTAGTAGTAACTGATAGACAAACACCTCTTTTTTGAGGATTTTCTTCCAAAATTGGTGCTTGAGATTTCTTCTCTACTTGCTTTCTACCGCGCCTAACTAGTTGATTAATTGTAGGCATATTAGTTCCTCCTTTATAAATTACGAATTATCGAGCAACCCTGCTAATAATTCACTTTAAAATACCGATACAAGCACAATCAACATTAATATTTGCAATAACACCCAATTCTTTTCGTGATAAACACTCAATGTAATTAACTTTGTTTGTCACACAACTATTAATTATGTTATCTTTGATACTCAAATCAGTATCTTTGGCAATTACTACAAGTTGTAGCGAATTGTCTATAATAGCCTTCAAAACTTGTCGCGTTCCAATAAGTTTTGAAGAATTATTAATTAAGTTTGTTATATCTTGTTGGTTCATATATTATCCTTTTGTGTATAATCATACCCCATCATTCATAACGATAATGATTGTATCAAAAACAAATTACAAAGTCAACAGTTTTTGTTAGATTTTTTCAGTAAATTTTGAGAGTTGCAAAAATTACACCTTCCCGGGTGTTTCATATAAATAAAATAAAAAAACTCCATATTGGAGTTAGATATCAATCTCATTATCATCTTCAACTTTTGGCTGAGGTTTAACCTTGGCATCAACAAGCAAAATAATCTCTTTAGGATGAGCTTTTTGCGAATCAAGGTAACTTCTTGGAGTCTCTTTGATTTTGCCAAACATACGATATGACAACTTACAAAATACTTCAAGATAATGCTTAGCGAGTTTGAATGCCTCTTCGATAGTTTTACCAGTACAAAATACTTCAACATCATCAAATGCAACTACATACTCATCGTCTTCTTTGCTTTTGTAAAAAACTGCTGGAAATATGTGTAACTCCATCAAAAACGCTCCTCTTCATCTTAGTATGTTATGATTTTACCATATTTTTATTATAAAGTAAAATAAATACAAGCATAAATTTATTATAATTTATTTTAATATTTTTAACAAAAAAATTCTCTTTATAATAAAAATAAAAAAACTCGGCAGTAATGCCGAGTGTAATTTATTACTTTATTGATTTTGAGACAAAGATTCAACATTTTTTTTAGTCGGATCACCAACATGAATTTGTTCGCCATTTTGTGCAATCTTCATTATTCTTTCTAATCTATCTTCATCAAGATGTTGTCTTACTTTTTGAATTGCTCCCCTCTCTGCAATACAAAGTGTTTTTCCATCAAAAAATGCTGTTCCTTCCATAGTAAGTCTCCTTTTAATTGGGTTTACTTGCTTTCCTTATGGCTATATCATAGCACAAAATATCAAGTTTGTAAATACTTTTTTTGAAAATATTTTTTACTTTTTTTTGAATAAAAAACACAATATATTACACATAAGTAAACACAAAAACACAACATATTGTTACAAAAACAAAAAAACAACTAAAAAGTTGTTTTTTTAATTATCCATTATGTCGTTTTGTTCATTTGCTACTTCGCTTTCTTTTGATACTTCAACAGGCACAATGTCACGATATTGTTTAAGTCCAGTTCCGGCAGGAATTAACTTACCAATAATGACATTTTCTTTAAGACCGATAAGTGGGTCAGACTTGCCTTTAATTGCGGCTTCTGTAAGAACACTAGAAGTTTCTTGGAATGATGCAGCAGACAAGAAAGATTCGGTTGAAAGTGAAGCCTTAGTAATACCAAGTAACATACGTTTAGCAGTTGCAGGGACACCACCCTCACGCAAAACTTTATCATTTTCTTCTTCGTATCTGTATAATTCAACAATGTCGCCAGCAAGCAAGTTTGTATCGCCTGGATCTTCAATTTTAACTTTCTTTAACATTTGTCTAATTATAATTTCGACGTGTTTTGCATTAATTCTAACGTCTTGTAATCTGTATACGCCCAATACTTCTTTTAATAAATATTCTTGAACACCTTTAAGACCACGAACTCTTAGAATATCGTTAGGATAGATTGAGCCAGATGTTAAGCATTGACCAACCTCAACACTATCGCCAGTCTTAACAGCAAGAACAGTTTTATCTTTTGGTGGAGTCATATAAGATACTTCTTCGTCATTTGACTTAACAATAATCTCATATCTCTCCCCTGCGGATTTAACTTCAACTTTACCAGCAATTTCAGATATAATTGCTTCATTTTTTGGTCTGCGTGCTTCGAATATTTCTTCAACACGAGGAAGACCTTTTGTAATATCGGCAGCAGATGCTACACCACCAGTGTGGAAGGTACGCATTGTAAGCTGAGTACCTGGTTCACCAATTGATTGAGCAGCAATAACACCAACTGCTTCACCAACAGATACCATGTCGTTACTTGCCATATCACGTCCATAACATTTAGCGCATATACCGTGTTTGCATTTACAAGTAAGTGCTGTACGAATATTAACTGCTTTAATTCCGCAATCAACAATCTCTTTTGCCATCTTTGGTGTAATCATTTCGTTTGCACCAACGATTAATTCTTTTGTTTTTAAGTTGTATATATTATCTACACTGACACGACCAGAAATTCTATCTTCAAGTTTTTCAATAACTGTTGAATCTTCAACAAGATCAGTTACAATCATTCCTTTTGGTTTTTCGCCAAGGTTAGCAAAGCAATCATCTTCGGTTATAACAACATCTTGAGATACGTCAACTAACCTACGAGTAAGGTAACCAGATTCGGCAGTTTTTAACGCTGTATCGGCAAGACCTTTACGTCCACCACGAGATGATACAAAGTAGTCAATTGGAGTAAGTCCTGAACGGAAGTTTGCTTTAACTGGAATATCAATTTTTTGACCAGAAGCACTTGCCATTACACCACGCATACCACACAATTGGTTAATCTGTCCAGCGTTACCACGGGCACCAGATATTGCCATCATCTTAATAGGATTTAGTGGTTCAAGGTTATTAATAACGGCTTGTTTAACTTTATCAGTTGTTTCATTCCAAATAGCGCAGTTTTTGGCAATCTTTTCATCAAAAGTGATAAGTCCTCTACGATATGCTTTCTCATTTTCTAATACTTTTGCATCTGCTTCTGCTACCAACTCTTTCTTTTGAGGAGGTTCTTTCATATCAAATACGTTGATAGTAATAGCACCAATAGTTGAATATTTGTATCCAAGTGCTTTAACATCATCAAGCATAACTGCTGTTGGAGTTGCACCATGCTTATCGTATACAGCAGAAACGATGTTGCCAAGTTCTTTTTTGCCTACTACGGAATTAACTTCATATTTTAACGCATTTTCTTCCTTCGTTCTATCAACAAAGTCAATATCTTGTGGAATGCAACGGTTAAATAATATTCTACCAACAGTTGTCTCAACACGACCGGTAATCTTCTTGCCGTTGAAATCAACAGTTCTTCTTACATAGATTTTTGATTGTAATTCAAGGTTCTTTGTTTCATAAGCCATAATTGCTTCATCTTCTGATGAATAGCAACTTCCCTCATTAAGAGCGCCTGGCTTATCAATAGTAAGATAGTAGCAACCAAGTACTATATCTTGAGCAGGAGTCATAACTGGCTTACCATCTGATGGTTTAAGAACGTTATTTGATGCTAACATCAACATTCTTGCCTCTGTTCTTGCTTCTATTGACAAAGGTACGTGTACTGGCATTTGGTCGCCGTCGAAGTCGGCGTTGAATCCAACACAAACAAGTGGATGAAGTTTAATTGCTCTACCTTCAACTAACACTGGTTCAAATGCTTGAATACCAAGTCTGTGCAATGTTGGAGCACGGTTTAATAATACTGGATGGTCTTTTATAACTTCTTCAAGAACGTCCCATACAATAGGTTTTTCTCTTTCAATAATCTTTTTAGCACTCTTAATATTGTGAGATTGATTCATCTCAACAAGTCTTTTCATAATAAATGGTTTAAATAATTCAAGAGCCATTTCTTTTGGTAGACCACATTGATAAATTTTAAGTTCTGGGCCAACTACAATAACCGAACGACCTGAATAGTCAACACGTTTACCAAGTAAGTTTTGTCTAAATCTACCTTGTTTACCTCTTAACATTGCTGTTAAGCTCTTCAAATCTCTTGATTTAGGTCCTTGAACAGCTTTACCGCGTTTACCATTCTCAATCAAAGCATCAACTGCTTCTTGAAGCATACGCTTTTCGTTACGAACAATAACTTCTGGTGCTCCAAGTTCTACTAGTTTTTTAAGACGATTATTTCTATTAATAACACGGCGATACAAGTCATTTAAGTCACTTGTAGCAAATCTACCACCATCTAGTTGTACCATAGGTCTTAAATCTGGTGGAAGTACTGGAACGACATCCATAATCATCCATTGAGGCTTGTTACCACTTTTTAAGAATGCTTCAACAATTTCAAGACGCTTAATGGCTTTTAATTTCTTTTGTCCTTTACTTGTTTCAACTATATTTTTGAGTTCTTTGCTTTCTTTTTCAAGGTCAATAGCAGCAAGCAACTCTTTAATCGCTTCTGCTCCCATACCTGCACGGAATGCTTTTGCACCATACAATTCTTGTGCATCTCTATATTCTTTGTCGGTTATGATTTGTTTGTATTGCAAATCGGTGTTTTTAGGATCAAGCACAATGTAATTAACATAATAAAGTACTTGTTCAAGTGCCTTAGGAGTAAGGTCCAAGATTGTTCCTATTCTTGAAGGCACTCCTCTGAAAAACCAAATATGACTTACAGGAGTAGCAAGTTCGATATGTCCCATTCTCTCACGACGGACTTTGGAATGTGTTACTTCTACGCCACACTTATCACAAACGACACCTTTATATCTAATGCGTTTATACTTACCACAATGGCATTCCCAATTTTTTCTAGGTCCAAATATACGCTCACAGAAAAGACCATCGCGTTCTGGCTTTTGTGTACGATAATTAATCGTTTCAGGCTTTGTTACTTCGCCATAAGACCACTCTCTAATCTTCTCCGGAGAGGCAATACCTATTTTAATTGAGTCAAAATTGTTTAATTCGAACATTTTATTATTTTCTCCTATTCATCAAAGTCTTCAAATAAACTAGATTCATCAAAATTATCAAACAAATCTTCCTGTTCTTTCTCTTGTTCGCTGATAATATCAGTAGGTTCCGATTCAATATCAAGTTCAATATCGTCAGGCACATCTTTTTGTTTTGGCATAAGAGGTGCTGGCTCACTATCATCCATCGAAAGTTCATTAAGTGAAACTTCTTGATTTTCTTTTGTTAAAATCTTAATATCAAGTCCCAAACTTTGGAATTCTTTGATTAATACCTTAAATGATTCTGGTATACCTGGTTCTGATATAGGCAATCCTTTAACAATTGCTTCATAAGTCTTGTTTCTTCCAATTACGTCATCTGACTTAACTGTTAACATTTCTTGTAATAATCTTGATACACCATATGCTTCAAGTGCCCAAACTTCCATCTCACCAAATCTTTGACCACCAAACATAGCTTTACCACCCAAAGGTTGTTGAGTAACAAGTGAATATGGACCAGTTGAACGAGCATGCATCTTTGAGTCAACCATGTGGTCAAGTTTAATCATATACATAATACCAACGGTTACTTTATTTTCAAACTTTTCACCAGTACGACCATCATACAAAACAGTCTTACCATCTTCGCTAAATCCGTTATCAACAAGCAATGTATGAATATCATTTTCATTAGCCGAGTCAAATACTGGTACAGCAACCTTCCAGTTAAGTTTTTTGGCAACTGCACCAAGTAAAACTTCAAGAACCTGTCCTACGTTCATACGAGAAGGAATACCAAGTGGGTTAAGAACAATATCAATAGGCTGTCCATTCTCCATATATGGCATATCTTCAACAGGAAGAACTCTTGATACAACACCTTTATTACCGTGACGACCTGCCATTTTATCACCAACGGATAACTTTCTCTTTTGTGCAACATATACTTTAACAAGCATATTTACACCTGGCTCCAATTCGTCTTTGTTCTTTCTACTAAATACTTGAACATCAACTACAACACCATCTCTACCATGTTGTACCCTTAATGATGTATCTCTTACTTCCCTTGCTTTCTCGCCAAAGATTGCTCTTAACAATCTTTCTTCTGGGGTAAGTTCGGTCTCTCCCTTTGGAGTAACTTTACCAACTAATATATCGCCTGGACGAACTTCGGCACCAACACGAACAATACCATTCTCGTCAAGATTTTTAAGAGCATCTTCACCAAGGTTAGGTATATCTCTTGTAATTTCCTCGTCGCCAAGTTTTGTGCTACGACATTTCATTTCTTCGACTTTAAGGGTAATAGAGGTATATATATCTTCTTTAACTATTCTTTCACTAATTAGTATAGCATCCTCATAGTTATAACCTTCCCAGTTCATATATGCAATTAGCATATTTTTACCTAATGCCAATTCACCATTCTGAGTTGAGAAACCATCAGCAAGTGTATCGCCGATTTCTACTCTTTGATTTTTAACAACCGCTGGCTTTTGATTACAGCAAGTGTCGTGGTTGGTTTTGGCAAACTTAATTAATGGATAAACATCTTCAAGTCCGTTGTCATTTTTAACCCTAATCTCAGTTGCAGATACGTAAGAAACATAGCCAGGATTTTTAGCAAGTACCATTGCCCCACTGTCAACAGCTATTTTGTGTTCAATACCAGTACCGATAATAGGTGCTTCTGTTCTAATAAGTGGCACTGCTTGACGTTGCATGTTCGAACCCATAAGGGCACGAGCCGTATCATCATTTGCTAGGAATGGAATAAGTGCAGTTGCTGCTGAAATAAATTGTCTTGGAGACACATCTACATAATCAATTTCGCTTGCAGGAACTTCGACAATTGCATCTTTTTTACGACAAATAATACGAGGGTTTACAAATTTTCCCTCAGGAGTTAATGGCTCGATTGCTTGTGCTATTGCACAATTTTCTTCTTCATCGGCCATTAAGTAAACGACTTTATTAGTAACAACACCATTTTTCTTATCAACAACTTTGTAAGGAGACATTAAGAAACCATATTCATTAATCTTTGCATAAGTAGCAATTGAGTTAATAAGACCGATACCTTGACCTTCTGGTGTCTCAATTGCACAAATTCTTCCGTAGTGACTATAATGAATATCACGAACTTCTGCTGTTGCTCTTTCTTTTTTAACACCACCAGGACCAACTGCTGAAATTTTACGTTTTTGAGTTAATTCACTAATTGGGTTAACTTGGTCCATAAGTTGTGATAATTGTGATGAAGATAAGAAATCTTTCAATGCTTTATTAATAGGGCGAGCATTAATAACGCTTGAAGGATTAACAGTTGATAAATCTTGTGCTTGAAGAGT
>CALVZT010000026.1 GCA_944372595.1 uncultured Clostridia bacterium | reverse complement strand
AAAAAAATTTGCGAAAGCAAATTTTTATTTTTTTATTGAAGGAATAACTTTGTTGATAAGGGTGTTATAAGCATTATCTTTAAGTATAAATTGCACTGGATTATTCTCGTCCATTTTAGTTTCTATAAAACTAAAACAGATTATATGACCTTGGTCTTTTAAAAATATTTGTACAATATAGTACTGCGGATTAACAGAATTTTTAATAACATTAATAAATGAAGGTATTATGCCACCAATACGATAATTTTCAATACAGATATTTTTAATATTAACATCAGTATTAATTATTTGAGAAATCTCTTTGTTAATATTTTTCTTATCCATATTAATATTGGTATCTAATAACTCATCAATTATATCACTGACATTAGTACCATAATCTTGTACCATACAGATTCTTTTAGAAGTAATACCCATCTTAAAGGCAGAAATAACTGGTAATTCTTCAAGATCTGTTATTCCGTATGTTTGATATAAACTTTTTGGGATTTCTACCCAATCTTTTGGTAATGTTAAATTTAAACTTCTCATATCGGTATAATAACACATTTAAAAAAATTTTTCAAGCAAAAATTGAGTGTTTTTATTGTTTGACATATTATTATATATTAATTTCAATATTGATATTGACAGGCAAAATTGTTTGTGTTAAAATTTGCTTGTCGAGGTGTTATCAATGCTAGAAATTGTTGGTTTAACAAAAAAATATAAAAACTCAAACTTTTATTCAGTCAAAGATTTAAATTTAACCTTAAAAGAAGGAGAAATTTTTGGATTTTTGGGTAAAAATGGTGCTGGTAAGAGTACTACAATTAAGTGTCTTACTGGCATTTTGCCGTTTAACGAGGGGACAATAAAAGTTTGTGGTTACGATATACAAAAGTCTCCAATCGAGGCAAAATTAAATATTGGTTATGTACCAGACAACCACGCGGTATATGAAAACCTAACTGGAAGGGAGTACATAAATTATATGGGTAACGTTTATCGTGTGCCTAAAGATGTAATCAAAGAAAGAACCGAAAAATTTTGCAATTTGTTTAATATGAGTCATGCCGTTGATAAACAAATACGCTCTTATAGTCATGGTATGAAACAAAAAATATGTATAATTGCAGCTCTTATTCATAATCCAAAATTTTGGGTGCTTGACGAGCCCCTAATGGGACTCGATCCGCAGTCCACTCACGAGATCAAAGAGTATATGAAGGAACATAAAAAATTAGGTAATTGTGTGTTTTTCTCATCTCATAACATTGATATGGTAGAAAAATTGTGTGATAGAGTAGCCATTATGAATCATGGGCAATTAATGGAAATTATTGAGGTAAAGAAATTCCTTAAAGAAAGTCCAATTCCGCTTGAAGATTACTTTTTGAAGATGACAAAAGAAAATAAAGCAAAAGTAATTATGGTAGATAGTAAAAAAGACAAAAAAGCGAAAGAAAAACTAAAAAAAGAACAGCAAAAAAACAATAAAGAGAAAGAAATTATTAAATCAGAATCAAAAGACAATAAACAAAACTAATAGGTGTTATGCAACAATTTTTAACTTTATTAAAACTTGAATTTTTGGTAAAAAACCCAAGAAGAACAATTGGAGGAAAACTTTTTCCTAAGATTGTTCGTTGGGTTATTTTGGCATTGGGTATAACTGTTATATTAGGTATTTTGTTATTTGCATTCAATGGTGTTATAAGTATATGTGTCAGGTCAAATATTGAACAAGAGTTTATTGTTTTTTACACATTTATAATACAAACAATTCAACTTTTGTTTGGATTAAGTTTAACTACAAAAACGCTATATTTCAGTGCTGATAGCGATGTATTAAAATTACCTCTTGATGGCAAAATTATATTTCTAGCAAAAATTACTTATTTATTTATATACGAATTAGCGTTTACGGCAATTTTGAACATTCCTATGTTTATTATGTACGGAGTGTTAACTTCTCAGGGTGTTGCTTACTTTTTGATGCTTTTGCCTAACATTATATTCTTTCCAATTATTCCATTTTTGCTAGGACTAATTTTATCAGTGCCAACTATGTATATTGTTGCATACCTTAAAACTAAATTTGTTGCAATGCTTTTAATATATGTTTTCTTTGTAGTAGTTGGGTTTACTTTATACATATATGCATTAAAATTTATTTTAGGTATTTTACAATCTGGCGAGATAGTAGATGTTTTTTCAAGTCAAATTATTCTTGGTATTAAGTCTATTGCTAACTTTTTGTATCTACCGGTATTATTTAAAAATTCCTTGTTGATATATAGATTTTTGCCAAGCATCTTAATTAATTTTACACTTGTGATTACTTTGGGCTTTTTGATAATTTATTTTGCAAACAAAATTTATCTAAAAATTATATTGGATAACTCCGAGTCGGGAGGCAGTGCTTATTCTAGAAAAATTAAAATTAAAGATAGAAGTGTAACGGGGGCATTGTTTTTTAGAGAATTTTTAACGATTTTTAGATCAGTTAACTATTCTTTCCAATATTTGACTATTGTAATTACTACACCACTTATGGTATACTTTTCTAATAAGATAGCATCTAGCATTGGGGTTGATCAGTTAGGCGAAGGGATATTACCGGGAGTCAGTGTACTTGTTCTTATAATGTTTCTTACTATGGGCTCATCTTTTGCGGCAACTTCATTTACAAGAGAGGGTGGTAATTTCTTTCATACAAAAATTATCCCAGTATCTTATACCAAACAAGTTACGGTCAAATTTTTGCTATATGTAATTGTGGCAATCCCTTCAATAATGATTAGTTGTATTGTACTTGCTTTTGTTGGATTCTTATCTTATTTTGACGCAACTTTGATTGGACTTGCGGTATGTTTGATTATAGTAGGCAATATTGCTGGTTCAATGTTGCTTGATATCAAAAGACCGCAGTTTATGTACCTTGATGGTAAAGAGATAACTGGTACGACAAAAAATGTAAATACAAGCCTAAGTATTGGCTTTATAATTGCTGCCCTTATGGGTGTTGGCTCCATTATTGTTGCTTATCTTGTATCAATGCCTGCAATATATATTGTTTTGTATGGTTTTGCAGTGCCTTATATTATAATTGAAGTATTTGGACTATTTTATAAATTAGAAAAGCGTTACACAAATATAGAAGCGTAGGAGATATATGAAAAAGTTACTGATTTTTCTTATGATAGCGATTCCGCTAGTAATAGTAATTATTGTTAACCTAACAGTTAATGCTGTCGTAGGTACTGTTTCTATTTCTGTTGACGCTGTTAAATTAAATCGTGACGAAATAATTGCTAATATTGATGATATAGTTAGTCTAAAAGCAACCATTTACCCTGAAAGTGCAACTAATAAGGATTTGATATGGGAAAGTGATAATGAAGATGTTGCACAAGTAGATTTGAATGGTAATGTTACTTTTGTTGGGTTTGGTAAAGGGTATATAACCGTTACAACTGTCGATGGGCACAAAAAAGCCAGTTGTTATTTTTACATAACCGATACAAAAGCTCATCAAGTAATTTTGACTTCGCCTCAAAAGGAAGTTCCAATAGGGGAGAATATGCAATTGAGGGCAACGGTGTTGCCAGACGAAGCATTAGATAAAGGTGTTACATTCAAAAGTAGCGATGAGAGTATTGCAAAAGTTGATGCTAATGGCATAGTATATGGCGTAGGTGTTGGATACGTTACTATTACTGCAACAACTGATGACGGCGGATATACTTCTTACCTTACTATTGCTATTATTAATCCAGTAACAAGTTTGGTTGTAGATAATAATGAAGTTGTTACATCTGCTGGTTATCATCAAATTGGTTATAGCATTTATCCGTTGAATGCTTCTAATAAAACGGTTGAATTTATAGTAGATAATACCTCAATTGCTACCGTTAATTCTTCTGGTATGGTTTCATTCAAAAAAGCAGGTACGGTTAATGTAACTATTAGGACAATTGATGGTAACTTTACAGAAGTTGTTAAAATAACTAATACTGATGGATATGCTGCTGACTTGATACTTGATGAATATATAATAAATGCACAAATTGGTGATACTGCAAAATATATTAATTACACAACTGTTCCAAGTAATGTAATAAACACAGATGTTGAATTTTTAACTTCTGATAGTAAAGTTGCCTACGTTGATGAAAGCGGTTATGTGCAATTTGTAGGTGGTGGTAGTACTACAATTACTGCAAGAATTAAGAAAAATGAAAATGAATATATTGAGAAAAATGTTTTAGTTTATGTTGAAAGTCCAGCGGAAAGTATAATCATTGACGATACCATTATAACGGCTCAAAAACAGATTAAACTAGAACCAAAGTCTTATCCATACAACTCTACAAATAATAATTTCTATTATCATTCTCTTGATAATAATATTGCTACTGTTAGTTCCGATGGAATAGTGAATTTTATCAATTCCACCTATTCATCAGTTAAAGTTGTTATATATGCAAACAGCGATTATAGTGATATTAAAAAGACAATAGAAGTCGTATATACTGGTGGATATGCTACTGATTTTGATTTGATTGACAATGATGTTGAATTAAATTATGGTGATACATATAAACTTAATTATGTAATTGAACCACAAAATGCCGTTTATCAAGACATTTTGTATGAAGTTGTTGAACAAAATGGTATAGACGGCAACGATGTTGTAAAAGTTTTGGAAGATGGAACTATTGTTACTTTGGGCGGTGGTAATGCCGTTATCAAATTATCATTAAAAACTGCTCAAAACAATATTATTGAAAAAACTTGTAACATCAATGTAATAAGAAAAGTTGAACAAATACAAATTCAACTTAATTTGGAAAATATTAATGGAGAATATGTAACAGGCGAGAGTACTGTTAGTTTTGATGCGTTAACATTACCACTTGATGTACAAAATAAAGGTGTTGTATGGTCAGTAAGTGATAAAAAAATGGCTGTAATTGTAGGTAATACATTTAAATTTAACTACGTAGGTGTTGTAACTTTATATGCAACTTCAAGTGACGGCGGAGCATCAACAAGTGTGGATATTAGATATGTTGGCCCTAATCCTACTGATGCTAGTGTAATTGCTAATTATAACGGACAAATTGTTGAAGTTCCAACAACCTTATATGTTGGAGATTCGTTTGATGTTGAGGTATTAAATGTATCGCCATCAAATGCTATTTACAAAAATTTAACGCTTGTGGTATCAAATCAAATTACACTTAATGCAATTAATAAGGTCTTGGATATTGACGGTAATAGTGTAACTGCTGTATCTGGTGGTACTGCGACATTGTCAGTGTATGTTTCGACTACCGTGCAACTTGTATATAACATCACCGTAATCAGAAAAGCAGAAAGCATTCAAGTTCAACCAAGCAACATTGAAACGACCAAATCATCAATAGTATTGAATGCAATTGTCTTGCCAGAAGATACAACAGATAAATCAGTAAGTTATTTTGTAGATGATACTTCTATTGCAAGTATTGATAATAATATTTTAACTTTCAAGCAAAATGGTGTTGTTCAAATTACTGCGATAAGCAATTCTAACCCTGATGTAAAATATATATTCACAATTACAAAGGTTGATAATGGTTCTTCTACTATTGACCCTACTGTTGAATCTGTTGAACTCGCAGTTGGTGATAGTTTTAAATTAGATTTTTCGTCTAGTGGAATGGTATATGATACTTTATCGATTAAATTAGTTGAATCTCAACCAGTGGATTTGGGCGACGTTATAAATATTGAAAATGATTTAATAACAGCAGTTGGCTTAGGAAATGCAGTTGTTGAGTGTTATTTATATGATGAATATGGTAGTAACATAGCATTCTACTCAATTACTATTAATGTAATACAATTAGCGGAGCAAATTGTGTTTGCAAGTCAAATTGACCAATATAACGGCGAATACATTACAGCATCTAGTGAGATTAAACTCGAATTTGATGTTTTGCCACATAACACTTCTAATAAAAATGTTACTATTAGCATTGACAGTTCTTATACATCAAATGGTGTGGCTAGTGAGCATATAGCGTATATCCAAAATGATTATATTTATTTCATCCAAGCGGGAATAGTTAATATACTAGTCCAAAGTGTTCAAGGAGATGCTCAAACACTCATAAGAATTAGATATACAGGTGGAGATGCATTATCTGCTGAGTTAAATATTGCCTCAACTCTTACTTTGGATGTTGGAGAAAGTGTTAGTGTAAATGTAACAAAATGGATACCTTTTGATACAAGTAATACCCACTTATCAATCAGAGAAATTAGTCATTCGCAAGGAGAAGAAGTTGTAAACATTGTTGATAATGTTATAACTGCTCTTAATGGTGGAACTAGCAAAATTTTAATTGAATTATCTAATGGTATTACGAAGAATGTTACTATTAATGTTATAAAGAAAGTACAAGAAATACAAATCTCGACCAACAATATTCTAACTGCCAATAATTCAGTTACTATTTCTGCAACGGCATTGCCAAGCAATGCAACAAACAAAGAATTAGTATATCAACTTAAAGACACTAATATTGCTACATTAAACGATAGAACAATTACGTTTACCCAAGCAGGTAGTGTTGTAGTCCTTGTAAGTACAACAGACGGAAGTAACATTACTGAGCAAATAAATGTTACAAGTACTATGGGCTATGTAAGTGATATTGTGCTTAATATGTCAAGTGGTAATGTTAATAAGGGAATGTCATTAAATATATATCCAAAGACAATTTATCCACTAGATTTAGGTTCTTACAATGTTTATTATGAAGTACTAAATTATAGCACTTCTGATGGTAGTGATAACCAGGTAATTACTATTAATAGCGATGGAGTAGTCAAAGGATTATATGGTGGCTCAGCAACAATTAGAGTTTATACTTACGATTATTATGGCAATATTATTTATTCGGACTGCTTAGTTAATGTTATTTGTTCAACAACAAATATTGATGTTGATTTTGGTAATGTAGAATATTACAATGGTATGATTATTACTAGTAAAGAAACATTGAATTTTAATGTCAATATCACTCCAAATGATGCTTCAATTAGAGATATTGATTTTGTAATTTCAGATTCAAGTGTTGCCAATATTAAAGATAATACTATTTATTTCCAAAAAGCTGGTGTAGTTACTATCAAATATATTAGCAAAGACAACACAAATGGAGAAATTTCTAAAACATACACTTTCTATTGCACATATAATCAATTAATGCAAGCAGAGATTGATACATCTGACTTTGAAGGAAATCCTAAATCATTAACATTAAATGCTGGGGAAGATTATTATTTTAATACCACAAAGGTAATTCCTGCGGATTTTGATAAACTTCAATATGAGATAAAGAATTTATCCGAACAACCAATTGTTAGCAATACTAATGTAATTGATTTTTATAATGGAAGAATTACTGCTTGTTATGGCGGAACCGCCACTTTCGACTTGTATTTAAATAATATAAATCTTGGAACATTCAAAATAACTGTTTATACACATGCAACTGGTATTCAAGTTGATGATAAAGAAGTGTATGTATCAGTACCTTCTTATAAAATTGAAGCAAAGGCTTATCCGTATGATACTCAACAAACAGAATTAATATATACAATTAATGACCCAACAATAGCTAATGTTAGTCAGGATGGTTATGTGGAATTCTATAAATTAGGTATTGTTTATGTTACGGTTACATTAAAAGATAATCCAAGCATATTTGTTTCAATATATATTGAGTATACAAAACAAATTAAAGATTTGGTATTTGATGATACGCCAACTCAAATGTATGTATCTGACTTTATTACATTAACCGCTTGGCCAAGTCCTATTGATGCCGAAGACTATGTAATATCTTGGGCAGTATCTAATCCTGACCTTGTGACTTTAAAAATTACAGGCAATCAATGTATGGTTAAAGGTAAGGCAACTGGAACGGTTGATGTTACGGCTTATATTGAAGGAACTGATATAAGTGTTACAAGGACTTTGACTATCCACAAAAAGTTAAGCGATATCGTCCTTGAACTTATAAGTCAAGATGACATAAAGGGAATAGGTGGATATAGAGTATTTGGCAATCAGTTTTTAACTGACGATGGACAGTATTATAATACTTATCAAATGAAAATCAAAAGCGCACGTGATACCAACGGGGCGTTAGTTATTAATCCTGACCAAACAATAGACGGAGTTAATCTAGTATGGTCATCATCAAATGAACAAATTGCGACAGTAAACGCAAATGGATTAGTCACATTTGTTGGTAATGTTGGTCAAGTAACAATAACAGTTGCCCAACAAAAACCTTTTGAATCTGCAACAGCAAAATATACATCATATACATTTAACGTCGTTTCTGGTGTTAATGTAACAAATGATGTACAAATGATAAAAGCAATAAATGACAAAATACCTGTTATTTTACAAGCACAAAACGATGCTAATACCATTGTTGTCAATAAAGATAATAACTTTAACAACGGTACTGGCAACGGAAATATTCAGTTATTCAATAACTTATATGGCAATGGATGTTTATTAGATTTAAGCAATATGTCAAGTGATGTCAAAGTCGAAGTTAAGGCATCAAATGTAATAATAGATAATGTTACTTTAAGAGGAGCAACTTTTGGGGCTAATGCTGCTTTGAGTGAATTAAGAGAAAAAGGTAAAATATTGCGAATCGAAAATCAAAATAACGTCATTGTTCAAAATACAATTATTGAAAATGCAATGATATGCGTGCAGGTAAATAGTGCACAAGTAACATTTGCTGGAAGTATTATTAGAAATACTTTCTCGGGTGGACTTGTTATTAGAAGCAATAAACAACAACAAGGTTCTCATGTAATAGCACGTGATACAATATTTGCTAGATCATTGTTATGCAGTGTTATTCTTGACCCTTATGACGAAAAAGAATTGAGTGAATTACAACCTTCTACTTTTGAGATGCAAAATAACGTATATATATATAATTGGATTACGTTAGATGAATTTCAATTAGATGCTGTTATGAATTTTATACCTGAAGAGTTGGGCTTTGGTCAATACGTTGAGCAATTTGTAAATGAAGCTAAAAAATTAATTTCTGCCCAAGACGAATATAAATATGTATACAACGATAAAGAATATTTCTTACTAGGTGTACTTGCATTAGAAGCAAAAACTCCAGTTGGTACATTCAAATCTTATGGTAATGTGGATAGGAGTAATTTAAATACAAAATGCAATTATATTGATGCTAATTATAAAGGTAAAGTAAATGCTATTGGTGACTTAATACCCGTTGAGTTTAATATCAATATGCTTTCTCTTAAAGGCAATGTGACACCAGGGCCAGCACCATTTATTAGACCACAAGATACTTATGAAAACATTAATATTGCTCAACCAAGAATTATATAAAGGAGGTAATTTGTATTATGGCAAAAAAAAATAAACTTTTATTGATAATAACTTGTGTTTTTGCATTCTGTGCAATGGTTTTTGCCGTGCTAAATACCTCCTCAAAGGCTTATGCAGATATTGAAGGATTATCAGCCAATAATTATTATTTAACAGGATATTCTGGAAGTAAGCCATATCACTATTTTAACGATGAATTAGGAAATTCTACTCTCGAAAATTGTGAGATTGAACAAAAAGACGGACAAAAATTTTATACAATAGTTCCTGAATTTTTAGTAGCGGGAAAAACCGCATCAGGTATTGCGTATGTGAACTTAACGAGCGACATTGTTGCAATGATAAACAAGGGAGTAGTGTATGCAAATGCTTCGGCATTTGTTGATAGTTATAAAGATAATGAACAATCAAGAGTAACAATTACGTTGATATTAGGAGACGAGCAACATTCTTTAACTTCTGATAAAGGAATTGGACTTCATAATGTTGCAATAGAGAATGTATTAATACCT
>CALVZT010000025.1 GCA_944372595.1 uncultured Clostridia bacterium | reverse complement strand
CAATGGCAGGAGTTGCTGATGCGAGTTTTCGGCAATTGTGTTATGAATTAGGGGCAGATTTAACTTATACTGAGATGATAAGTGTAAAGGCACTTTTGCATAATAACAAAAAAACATTTAAACTCCTTGAAGTGTATGGTAATACTCCAACTGCGGTGCAGTTGTTTGGACATGACAAAGAAGATTTTGTTAAAGTAATTAAAAGTGGCAATATAGACAACTTTGATATTATTGATATTAATATGGGGTGCCCTGCACCAAAAATAGTTAAAAATGGTGATGGAAGTGCATTACTAAAAAATATAGATTTGGCAAGGGAAATAATTTCTGCTTGTGTTAATGCAACCGATAAACCAATAACGGTTAAATTTAGAATTGGTTTTGAACTTGATAATAATATTGCTGTTGAATTTGCAAAAATGTGTGAACAAGCGGGCGCTAGTGCAATATGTGTGCACGGGAGGACTAGGGAACAGTTTTATTCGGGCAAGGTCGATTATGAGACAATTAAATTGGTAAAGAGTTCTGTCAATATACCAGTTATTGGTAATGGTGACATTACAGATATTGAAAGTTATAAAAAGATGTTACAAACTGGCGTTGACGGAGTAATGATAGGAAGAGGCGCACTTGGGAATCCCGAAATATTTGCAATACTAAAAGGGAAGAAATATCCTGATAAATTGTCTATTATAACAAGACATATACAACTTATAAAAGAGCATAACGCGGTAACTCCTGAGATGAAAAAACATTTATTATGGTATTTGAATGGTTTAAAAAGCACCAAAGATATCAAGGTTCAAATTGTAAATAATAATATTAAAGATGCTATTACCTTATTAGAAAAATATTTTGAATCACAACAAAACTAGTCAAAACATATATTACAATATGGTTGTGATATTGTCAAAAAACAAAGAAAACGTATTTGGTAAACTTAATAATGATATTGATTTATTAATTATCAATTATGGATTTTACAAAAGAAATGATTATGTTTATATCGAAAAACATTTCAAGCAAATTAGTAAAAAACTCAAAACATCTATTTTGTATTTGAATGAAAAGAAAAGTTTTTTGTTTGACAATGGCCATAAAATTGCACAACTGGAATTTCACAACCTTGAAATTTTTCATATCAAAGATTATGATATTATATTGCAAGATAACCTATACTCAATCAACCTATTATCCAAAGTTAGACGTGGAAAAGCGATTATATGTATAACCTCAGAGTTTTTTGACAAAAATGAGATTAGTGAGCAATTTATACTACCTAACAAAAGTTTGATTGTGTCAAAAAAGTATAGTATTTATGTTGATAAAAATGAGAAAATTATCAAAAATAATGAAAATATAGTTGAATATAATATACTTTAAAAAAATAAAATGCTACAATAAATTATAGCATTTTATTATTATTTTAACTTGTCCAAGTACAAAAGAAATTATTATTTTAGGAGAATGTATATGAAAAAATCTATAAAGGATATAAACGTTAAAAATAAGAAAGTTTTATTGCGTGTCGATTTTAATGTGCCTCTTGATGCTGAGGGTAATATTTTGAACGATAATAGGATTATGGAGAGTTTGGCAACAATAAATTATTTAATTGACAATGAGGCAAAATTAATTATATGTTCTCACCTTGGTCGCCCAGATGGTAAGATTGATAAAAAATATTCACTTGCCCCAGTTGCTAATCGTCTTGCAAGCCTTGTTAAAACAAAAGTTTATTTTGCAAACGACACTGTTGGCAAGGATGCGATAAAGAAAGCAAATGCATTACAACCAGGTGAAATTTTGGTGCTCGAAAATCTTAGGTTTACCAAAAAAGAAGAAAACAATGATCCAGAATTTTGCAAAAAACTTGCTTCTCTTGCTGATATATATGTTAATGATGCTTTTGGTACTTGTCATAGACAACATGCCTCAGTCTATGGAGTTGCCAAACTTTTACCTAATGCAGTTGGTTTGCTTGTTAATAAAGAATTAAAAGTTATGAATCAAATTTTAAGTGAACCCAAACGTCCATTTGTTGCAATATTAGGTGGAGCAAAAGTTAAAGATAAAATATCCGTTATAGAAAATTTGATTAAAAAAGTTGACTGCTTATTAATTGGCGGAGGAATGGCTTATACCTTTATTAAAGCAATGGGTGGTAGTGTCGGAGATTCAATAGTTGATGAACAACATATTTCTCTTGCAAAAAAATTAATTGGTTCGGCTCAAAAATATAATGTTGAATTAGTATTGCCTGTTGATATTGTGGCAGCAAAAGAATTTGATAATAATTCTCCTAAAAAAGTGTTTGATGCGAATAAAATTGAAGACGGATATCAAGGATTAGACATTGGCAAGAAAACAATTAAATTGTTTAAGAAAAAAATCAAAAAAGCAAAAACTATTGTATGGAATGGACCAGTTGGAGTGTATGAATTTAGTAACTTTAAAAATGGTACTGAACAGATAGCAAAGGCAGTAAGCAAAAGCAAAGGCTTTACTTTCATAGGAGGAGGAGACAGCGCCGCTGCTGTAATTAATCTTGGATATTCCAAAAAAGTTAATCACTTATCTACTGGTGGCGGTGCAAGTCTTATGTTACTCGAAGGTAAGACATTGCCAGGAATTGATGTTATCTCTAATAAAAGGAAAACAAATGGATAGTTGCACATTATTAATTTTAGATGGATTTGGTGATTCCAAAAGTCAATATGGTAATGCTATTATTGAGCAAGGGACTCCCAATATTGATAAAATCAAAAAAGAATATCCATATACAAGCATATCAGCTAGTGGCGAAGATGTTGGCAAACTCAAAGGGCAAATGGGAGATAGTGAAGTAGGCCACATGAATATTGGCTCGGGTAGAGTAGTTGTACAAAATGTATTGCGTATCAATAGAGCAATTGAAGATGGTAGTTTTTTTACTAATAAAAATATTTTAAAGGTAATCAACGCAGTAAATAAAAACAAGTCAAAATTGCATCTTATGGGACTTTTGTCTGATGGCGGAGTACATAGTATGTATCAACATTTGTTTGCTTTTATTAAAATGGCAAAACAAAATAATGTACAAAGGGTATATATTCATATTATAACTGACGGACGAGATACTGGAATTAATGATGGCAAGAAGTATATAAAAATTTTACAAAAATACATTAGGGATATAGGTGTTGGCAAAATTGCCACTGTTTGCGGTAGATTTTATGCTATGGATAGAGAGCAAAATTATGATAGAACACAAAAATATTATGATTGTGTTGTGTTTGGAAATGCAGAAAAATCTTCTGACCCTATCAAATGTGTGCAAAAATGTTATGACGAAGGGCTAACTGATGAATATATTACACCATTCATCATTGATGAGGAAGGATTAATTGAGGATAAAGATGGCCTTATTATATTCAATTATAGAAAAGATAGACCAAGACAAATATTAAATGCATTCAAACAAGAAAACTTCGATAAGTTTAAGATTAAAAATTTTAAAAATCTAACAGTTTTGACTCCAATGCAAATAAGCGAAAGTTACAAAAATATTTTAGTTGCTTTTGATACTGTGTCACTTAAACAAAATCTCAGTGAAGTAGTATCACAATTAGGACTTAGACAATTAAAAGTAGCTGAAAGTACAAAATATCCACACGTTACATATTATCTTAATGGCACAATCGAACAACCATATCCATTAGAAGACAGAAAATTATTTGAATCTGACAAAATTGCTAATTTTGCAGATGCTCCTAAAATGCAAGCATATAAAATAACTGATTATACAACAGATGCAATATTAAGTAAAAAATATAGTCTAATTGTAGTAAATATTGCTAATGGCGATATGGTAGGGCATACTGGTAATTTTAAAGCAGCAAAGGTTGCTGTAAAAGTAATAGATGAATGTGTAAACAAAATTAAAAATGCCACAATCAAAGCAAACAGTAATCTATTGATAATTGCCGATCATGGCAATATCGAAAAGATGCTTAACAAAGATGGTTCAGTAAATACTGCTCATTCAACTAATAAAGTGCCTTGCATATTGGTAGGAAATAAATATAAGAATGCTAAATTATTATCCGGTGGTCGTTTATGTGATGTTGCGCCAACGATTCTTGATATTATGGGTATAAAAAAGCCACAAGTTATGACGGGCAAAAGTCTTATTAAGGAGGAATAATATGACAAATAAAGTCGTTATAGCCAATTTCAAAATGAACAAAACTATAAGGGACACAAAAGAATATATAGCAGAATTAATCCCACTTATAACTACTAGTAAAGTTGTGGTTGGAATATGTCCACCATTTACTGCTATCAAATCAGCGGAACATAAATTAAAAGCAACAAACATATTGCTTGGAGCACAAAATATGCACGTAGAAGATAAAGGGGCATACACTGGGGAAGTAAGTGGTGAAATGATAAAAGAGGCAGGTGCTTCTTTTGTAATACTTGGGCACAGCGAAAGAAGAAGTATTTATAAGGAAAATAATATTCTTATCAATAAAAAAATAAAAAAGGCGCTCAAATTGGGTATAAAAATAGTTTTGTGTGTAGGAGAAAGTTTAGCGGAGCGTGGTCAAGACAAAACAGAAGAAGTTTTAAATGTTCAACTTTCCGAAGGCCTTAAAGACGTTTATGCAAATGAAATGGGTAATATTATTATTGCTTATGAGCCTGTATGGTCTATTGGTACAGGCAAAGTTCCAACCAATGAGCAAATAGCACAGGCAATGCAAAATATTAAAGATACAATCAAAAAATTATACAATGCTCAAATAGCAAATTCTACAATTGTTTTATACGGCGGAAGTGTTAACGAAAATAATAGTAAAGATATAGCATCTATAAAAGGTGTAAGTGGAGCATTAGTGGGCGGAGCTTCCCTTGATGCTAAAAAATTTGCAAAAATCATATCTAATTTTTCTTAAAATTTGCTAATTGACAAAATATCATAAGTATTGTAGAATATACTAAGGAGAGCGATATGGATAAAGTTTTAACAGAATTTACAAACTTTTTACGTTCAATACCTGATACTGCTAGATACATTACAATTGGTATTTGTATTATTGTTATTTGTTTTGGAATTGTTACTTTTCTTAATCAAAACACAAATAAAAAATCAATTAAATGGGTAGCTTTTGCCTTTGCTATTATTGCATTAATTGCCCTAATCTTAATTTGTATTTATAGATAAATTTTTTGATACAAAAATAATGTCAAGCAGTATAGTTTTTGCTTGATATTTATTTTTTTTTATGATACAATTCCATAGTAAAGGAGAATTTTATGTCACTAGTTAATTTACTTAATGCGGCTTCTGGTTTGCCAACATGGGTTACTACTTCATTCCCTATTATTAGAAAAATTCTTATTGCCATTATTGGTATTAGTGCATTGCTACTAATTATTGTTGTTTTGTGCCAATCAAGTTCAACAAGTGGTGGAACCAATGTTTTGTCAGGGGAGATCGAAAGTTATTATGCCCAAAATAAAGGTCAATCAAGACAGGGCAAACTTAGAAAGTGGACAATAATACTTAGCAGTGTTATTTTTGGTCTTACTATTTTGTATTTTATCTTAACCTTGATTTACAAAGGATAAAAGAATTTTAAGGTGACAAAATTTGTTGCCTTATTTTTTTAATAGGAGTTAATTATGATATTAAGTGATAGAATTTTGTACACTATTGAAAACAGGTATATTAGATTTAAGGGCTTGGATGGCCTATGTTTGCAACTTAGTCAAGAATTAATCGTGCCAGTTGAAGAAGTTAAGTCAACAGTGATGCAATTAATTAAAGATGGTGAAATAATCGAAAGTTCCAAAGGAAAATTTGAAACACTTAAAATGTTGGGTTATAAAAGATGTCAAATATCCGGTACAAGTAAGGGGTATTGTTTTGCCGAAATAATTGATAGTGAAGAAAAAGATATTTTTATTGCTGAAAAAAATGCAATGGGTGCTCTTAACCGTGATATAGTAATTGTAAAAATTTTAAAATCAACAAAAAAGAGTCCAGAAGGTAAAGTAATAAAGATTCTTCGCAGAGAGAGTGATCAACTAGTTGGTACTTACCATACTTATAGATCGTACGGTATTGTTTATCCTGACGATATTAAAATAAACAAGAACATTTATATTTATAAAGGTAACAATTTAAATGCCAAAGAAGGCGATAAAGTTGTTGTTAATGTAACAAACTTTCAAGGCAAGGGGAACCTTGTTGGTAAAGTAATAGAAGTTATTGGGGATATCAATGCTAAAGGTAACGATATTTTATCAATTATAAGAAATTATAAATTATATGAAAAATTTCCGGAAGAAGTTGAGCATTATGCCGAGTCAGTACCACAAAAAATAACTGATAAGTCAAAAAAAGGCAGACTTGACTTAACAAAAGAATTAATTTTTACAATAGATGGTGAAGATACAAGGGATATTGATGATGCAATATCGTTAACCATTAACGATAATGGTACATACCATTTAGGAGTACACATTGCTGATGTTAGTGAATATGTTAAACAAGATTCAATTCTTGACAAAGAGGCATTTAATCGTGCTACTAGTGTTTATTTTCCAGATAGAGTTCTTCCTATGTTACCTAAACAATTATCGAATGGTATTTGTTCTTTAAATGAAAATGAAGAACGATTAACTTTATCAGTATTTATGGATATTGATAAAAATGCAAAAGTTATAAAACACAAGATTCAAAAATCTTTTATTAAGTCTTGTCATAGAATGACCTATACTGATGTCCAAAAAATATTGGATAAAGATAAAGCAACTACCAAAAAATACAACGATATTGCAAAAACATTACTCAATATGAATAAATTATGTGATATTTTAGAAGCTGATAGAATTAAACGTGGGGCACTTAATTTTGATATTCCAGAGACCTATGTTGAATTAGATGAAAATGGTAAAACAAAAAATATCAAAGCAAGAGAACGACAAAAAGCACATAGATTAATTGAGAGTTTTATGATTGTGTGCAATGAAACAGTTGCACAAGATATGAACATTAAAAAAGCCCCATTTGTTTATCGTGTACACGAAAAGCCAACTTCTGATAAAATGACAGCCTTTATGATGTTTATCAATTCTTTGGGTATTAATGCCGATTTGGATGTTAGGAATGTTACTCCAAAAGATTTGCAAGATGTAATTAAACAAGTTGAAAATTTGCCAAGCAAAGGCGTAGTCAATACGGTAATGTTAAGGTCATTAAAAAAAGCGCGTTACCTTCCACAATGTTTGGGGCATTTTGGCCTGGCTTCAACTTATTATTGCCACTTTACTTCTCCAATTAGAAGATATCCTGACCTAGTTATTCATAGAATTATAAAAATGGCACTTGATGGTAAACTTAGAGAAAACAAATCATTTATGGAGAATTTTGTTATAAGAGCGTCATTGCAATCAAGCGAAAAGGAAAAGACAGCTGATGAAGCAGAAAGGGCAGTTGATGATTTGAAAAAAGCCGAATATATGTCAAATTACATTGGAGAGGAATACGACGGAATCATTTCGGGAGTATTAGGCAAAGGATTCTTTGTTGAATTACCAAATACTTGTGAGGGGTTTGTTTCGATTGATTTATTACCAAAAGACTACTATGACTTTGATGATAGGTTGTATGAATTAAGAGGAAAACATAATTTTTACAAACTTGGCGATGCAGTAAAAGTGCGTGTTGATAGTGTAAATATAAAAGAACGAAAAATAAATTTTTCTTTAATTTGTAAAAAATAACGATAAAAATCTAAAAAAAACTTAATTTTTGCCTTCAAAAATCAATTTTTCTATGTTTTTATTGAAAAAAAATTAAAAATAGGGTATTGCAAAAAAAAATATGTATGCTATAATAGAGGTGTCAATATGAATATGGTTGCCGTCAATAAGAAGGCGCAATTCAATTATTTTATAGTTTCTACTTATGAAGCAGGCATCGAACTTAAAGGTAGCGAAGTGAAATCTGTTAGAGAATCGGGCATGAATGTTAATGATTCCTTTGTTATTATCAAAAATGGCGAAGCCGTGTTGAAAAATGCTTTTATCAAAAAGTATTCAAAAACTAGTAATTATGAGATAGACGAAAGGCGTGATAGGAAATTACTACTTCATAAGGAAGAAATAGAAAAATTGAATTCAAAGGTATGTCAAAAAGGGTATACCATAGTGCCAGTTAAAGTTTATTTTCAAAAAGGGTATGTCAAGGTGGAGATTGCTCTTGCAAAAGGTAAACAACTATATGACAAAAGTAATGCTATTAAGGAAAGAGATATTCATAGAGATATGCTACGACAAACTAAATTGTCTTAATATATGGGGGCGATTTGGTTTCGACGTGGAGGTTTAAATCCTAGTTAAGCGTGTCGCAGGCACGTCTGCGTAATAACGGAAAAACTTTTAAACGCAAACTACAAAACTAGCGCAGTTGCCGCATAATAATAGCAACCGGTTGATTTAAGATGGCTTCAATATTATCTCAACCTCAAAGCTTGAAGCAAACTACAAACGTTACCAAGCCGTTTGTTAGTATTTAATTGGTTATATTATATAAAGTAATTTGACATACGATATATAATGAATTAATTTGTCAAATACACACGTAGAAAAGCTTTGGTTTGTCTTTGCGGACGTGGGTTCAATTCCCATCGCTTCCACCACTTACATATTTTTGGAGGATTATTTATGTTTTTTGATGTTTTTCTTAATGTTTTAGCAGTTATTGGTATCATAGCAGTAGGTGCATTTGTAATTGTATTTTTATCTGATCTTTTAATTTCTATAGTTGATAGCTCTAATGGTATATTTTTTAGACGTGCTAGCAATAAAAAGCCAAAAGTAGATAATGGTTTAAGACCAAAACTTTTGCCACCTGCTCACGAAGAAGAGCCTATCCCTTCTGTAGAAAAAGAAGAGGCTCATGAAGAATCAAATGTTAATATTGATTATGAAAAGGCAAGACTTGAAGAAGAGGAACTAAGAAAGAGAAATGCTCCTAAAGCTGATGAAGAAGAACGTTTGAGATTAATTAGAGAAAGAAGACGTGAATTTGAAAGAGAGCAAGAAATGGTCGAAGAGCCAGAAGTTATTACTCCACCTGCTCCTGTTGAAGAAAAAAATAATATAGATGAAGAAATAGATAAATCTTTTGAAGAAATTTCTAAAATCGCTGTTATTGATGCCGAAAGAGAAGAATTATCCAAAAAGGTTGAAGAACTTAATAAAAATCTTGCTAGCAAAGAAGAAAAAATTGTTAATCTTGAAAAAGATTTGGAAGAAATCAACGCAAACAAGCAAGGTGCAACTATCGTCGTTGGCTCAAAAGAAGATATGGAAGCAAGACTTGAAGTATTAAGAGCAAGACTTAAAGATAAAGAAAAAGAGTTATCAAGAACCAAAAAAGAATTTATTCCATTGCGCAGAGTTGCAAAAACGCTTGAAAGCGATACTAAAAAGTTAAGAAGAAAAGAAGCTGTTGTTGCTAAACAAAAAGTTCAACTATATGGTGTTAATAACTATGTAGATATAGACGAAGAAAAAGCAAAGAAATTAGCTGAAGATCTTGACTTGCTTGAAGGATTAAGATTAAGCGTTAAACACTGTGAAGATGTAATGAACTCAAATAAGGATAGATATCCAATTTTAGAGAAAAACTTCAACATATTAAAATCAGATGTTGAGATATTAAAAGGTGATATTGCTGATATTGAAAGCAAATTGGCATTAATGGAAGAAGATAATAAAGATAAACAATAAAAACTCAAAAACATTTATAAAAAAAACGCAAATTTATTGCGTTTTTTTTGGTTTTTGCAAGTTATATATTAGATTTGTTCTAATAACTTAAAAAATTCATAAATTATTACAATTTTTATTAATATGTTCAATTTATATATTAATTTTTATTAATATGTTCAATTTAATATATTAATTTTTATTAATATGTTCAATTTAATATATTAATTTTTATTAATATGTTAGAATATAC
>CALVZT010000024.1 GCA_944372595.1 uncultured Clostridia bacterium | reverse complement strand
AGATGTAGTAGAATTATAATTGATGATTTTAGAAAAGGTAGAATGGGGAAAATTATTTTAGACGATGTTAGATTACGAAAGAAAATATCCAAATAATATTATCTTAGCGGGAATTGATGAGGCGGGTAGAGGACCACTTGCTGGCCCTGTTGTTTGTGCTTGTGTTATTATGCCACTAGATAAAGAACATATCATTGATGGAATTAATGATAGCAAAAAATTATCTCAAAAAAAACGAGAGGAATTGTTTGAAAAAATAAAAAACACAGCATTAGCATATTCTATTGTTGAAGTTGATGAGAAGACAATAGATGATATTAATATTTTGAATGCAACCAAACAAGGAATGATTAATGCCTTAAATTTATTAAAAATTGTGCCAGATAGAGTTTTAATAGATGCGGTCAAATTAGATATTAATATTCCACAAGATAATATAATTAAAGGCGATGCATTAAGTTATAATATTGCAGCAGCTTCGATTCTTGCAAAGGTACATAGAGATAATAAAATGAAAGACTTATCAAAAATTTATCCTGTGTATGAATTTGAAAAACATAAAGGGTATGGTACAAAATTACACATACAAAAGTTGTTGCAATATGGCAAATGTAAAATTCATAGAAACAGTTTTATAAAAAATTTTATAAAGGACAATTGATATGGCGGTTGGATTAAGTGTAGCTTTTTTGCTGGCGTTAAGTTTTTATATAGCAATAAGTAGGTATTGATTATGCAAAAAATAATAAAAGGTAAGGTTGGTGAAGCAATTGCTTATTCTTATCTAAAAAAACATAGATATAAAATGGTAGAGAAAAATTTCAGAACTTCGGCTGGCGAGATTGATTTGATAGTTACGGATAAAAAACATCTAGTGTTTGTTGAAGTAAAAATGCGCTCTTCATTATCGATGGGGTATCCAAGAGAAGCTGTTAATAATTATAAGCAAAATAAAATAAGATTGGTGGCAATGCAGTACCTTAAATTACATTCAATTATTAATGTGCCAGTAAGATTTGATGTTATAGAAATTGTTGGCGATGAACACAATTATACAATAGAACATTTTGTAAATGCATTCTAAAAACGCTTGACATTTAATTAATAGTTTGCTAGACTACTGATAATTTAATAATACGTTGAAGATAAATGAGTAGATATATGTGTTTGCAAAAGAGAGAAGTTGGTTGGTGCGAAACTTTGGGCATTTATATTGAAGTTACGTTATCCGAGTATAACTTGCCTTTGGTTAATAAGGTAAATGAGGTGCTTTGCACAAAATTAGGTGGTACCACGATAAATTCGTCCTATGTTTGTAGGACTTTTTTTATTTTTAGGAGGTTTATTATGAATAAAAAATTATTTGAAACATTGCAAGAGCGTGGATATATATATCAAATGACAAACGAAGAGGAAGTAAGAAAATTGCTTAATGGCAAACCAATAGTCGCTTATGCTGGTTTTGACCCTACTGCTGATAGTTTACACATTGGTCATTGTTTACCATTGATTATGGCAAAATATCTCCAAGACGCAGGACATAAAATCATAGTTGTTTTGGGTGGGGCTACCGCAATGATAGGTGACCCTTCGGGAAGATCTGATATGCGAAAGATGGTGTCTAATGATTTTGTTGACAAAAATCGTCCTGGACTTGAAAAGGCAATAGGTAAATTTTTAAAACTTGATGGAGATAATCCAGCACTGATTGTAAATAATGCTGATTGGTATAAAGGTTACGATTATATTGATTTTATGCGAGATATAGGAGTGCATTTTAATGTCAACAAAATGCTTGCTTGTGACGCATATAAAAACCGTTTGGAAAATGGTGGATTGACTTTTTTTGAAATGGGATATATGTTAATGCAGGCGTATGACTTTGTATATCTTAATAGAAAGTATGGTTGTCGTCTTGAATTTGGTGGCTCTGACCAATGGGCTAATATATTAGCGGGAGCTGACCTTGGAAGAAAACTATCAATTATGGAAGGTAAAGATGCTGAAACATTCCAAGCGTTTACTAATGTTCTTTTGTTAAATGCTGATGGAGTTAAAATGGGTAAAACAGAAAAAGGTGCTGTTTGGGTAGATAAAAACAAATTTTCTCCTTATGACTTTTATCAATATTTTTATAATTGTGATGACCGTGATGTTGAGAAATTATTAAAGATTCTTACTTATCTCCCTTTGGATAAAATTGCTGAAATTATGAAAGGGGATATAAGAGAAGCCAAACGTATTATGGCTTATGAAATTACTAAATTAGTGCATGGTGAAGATGAAGCAAAACTTGCATTAGAGACTGCACAGAAATTATTTGGTAGTCAACAAAACATTGATAACGCACCAAGTTATGAGTTAATTGGTTTTAATGGGGAAATAAGCATAACCGAATTGTGTGAAAAGGCAAAAGTTGTAGCAACTCGTTCGGAAGCAAGAAGGGCAATCGAGCAGGGTGGTCTTAGCCTTAATAATAATAAGGTTACTAATGTTAATTACATCGTTACAAACAAAGATTTTGTTGATAATGCATTGCTTATTAAGAAGGGAAAGAAAACATTTATGAAAGTGGTATTAAAGTAAAATTATATAAAAATTTTATTGAAAATCTAAATAAAATACTTGATATTATTAATAATATATGTTATAATCGTCTCTGACTTCGGATGGTCCTCTGTCAATTTTGCTTGGCATGAACATTTAGTTAATATAAATGGAGGTATAAGTCAATGAATCTTATCGATATTATCGAAAAAGAAAATATCAAAGATAATGTTCCAGAATTTGATATCGGCGATACTGTTAAAGTATTCGTTAAAATCAAAGAAGGTAACAAAGAAAGACTTCAAGGATACGAAGGTATCGTTATTGCTAGAAAAAATGGTAGCATAAGAGAGTCTTTCACAGTTAGAAGATTGTCTTTTGGTATCGGAGTAGAAAGAACATTCCCTTTGCATAGCCCAAAAATCGACCATATTGATGTGTTGAAGAAAGGTAAAGTTAGAAGAGCAAAATTATTCTATCTAAGAGAAAGAACTGGCAACGCTGCAAAAGTAAAAGAAAAAATCTAAATTAGAAAAGCCGTATGATAATTGCATACGGTTTTTTATTGCTTATTTATATTCAATTTGTAACCTTGTAGTTTTGTCAGGTTATTTATTTTTAATATCAATATATTGTGTACTATGCAAAATATTTCTATATATATTGTATAATGCATAGTACTTGTTTTTATGAACGCAGTAAAATATATTTTAAAAATGTATCGCAAATTAGTTGTTTATTTTGTTTTGTTTAATTATAATGAGATTGTTTAAGGAGAGAATATGCTATCAGTTGTAACGAGTTTTGGACTAATAGGCATTAGTGGATATTTAGTTAAAGTCGAGATTGACATTAATCATGGACTACCTTCTTATGATGTTGTTGGTCTTGCGGATGTTGCAATTAAAGAATCAAAACAAAGAGTTAGGTCAGCGATTAAAAATAGTGGCCTTGCGTTTCCTATTAATAAGATAACAGTTAACCTTGCTCCTGCGGATACGAAGAAGGAAGGTTCGTTATATGACCTTCCAATTGCAGTTGCATTGTTAAGTGCAACTGGCGAAGTACCAACGGACAGCGTTGATGGATTTGCTTTTATTGGCGAATTGTCATTAAATGGTAGTGTAAGGAAAGTAAATGGTATATTACCAATATTAATTTGTGCACATAACCTTGGCATTAATAAACTTTTTATTCCTTATGCTAATAGAGTAGAAGCTAGTTATATTGAGGGATTAGAAGTATATGCTGTTAAAAATTTAAAAGAGTTAGTAGCACATTTCAAAAATGAAAAATTAATTGAGCCACTTAAACATAAAACTTACGAAGAAGCAAAACAAGAAAGTGTTGATACGAATGATTTTTCGTTGGTAAAAGGACAATACAGTGCTAAAAGAGCATTAGAGATTGCCGCAGCGGGCGGACACAACATTATGATGATTGGTCCTCCTGGTAGTGGTAAGACGATGCTTGCAAGAAGTTTTCCAACAATATTGCCAGATATGTCTTTTGAAGAAGCGCTCGAAGTAACTAAGATACATAGTATTGCAGGTACATTAGATGATAAGGTCGGTATTATTACAAAAAGACCTTTTAGAGCCCCACACCATACCGCGACAACGGTAGCTCTTACTGGTGGAGGAGCAAAAGCAAAGCCGGGAGAAATTAGTCTTGCCCATAATGGTGTTTTGTTTTTAGATGAAATGCCAGAATATTCAAGGCAGACATTAGAGACATTGCGTCAACCGTTGGAAGACGGAGTAATTACTGTATCAAGATTACAACAAACTGTTGAATATCCAGCCAATTTTACCTTAATTGCTAGTATGAATCCTTGTCCTTGTGGTAATTATGGTTCAAAAACAGCAGAATGCAAATGTACTCCAAATCAAATACATAAGTACTTGAATAAATTAAGTGGTCCATTGATGGATAGAATTGATTTACATGTCGAAGTTGATAGCATTACATATAGTGAGTTGTCAGAAGATATACAGGAAGAAAGCAGTGCTTCAATCAAAGAACGGGTTGACAGAGCAAGACAAATACAGTTAGACAGATTTAAGGGAACAAAGATTTATAATAATGCAAAAATGACTAATGCAATGGTAAAAAAATATTGCAAATTAGACAACCGTAGTATTGATTTGTTAGGACAAGCATTTAGCGATTTAAATTTGAGTGCAAGAGCCTATAATAGAATTTTGAAAGTGTCAAGAACAATAGCTGATTTAGAAGGTAGCAAAGAAATATTACCATCGCATATTATGGAGGCAATTGGTTATCGTTCTTTAGATAACAAATATTGGGTATAATGATTAACATAAACGATAAAGTTATTTTATGGATAGATAGTTTTGAAATTCCTTATAAGAAGAAGGAAGGTCTTTTGTCGCTTTATGATGATAAAAAGTTTATTTTGGAAGATATTAGACAAAAAAGTCAAAATGTGGTAAAAATTCTTGGTAATAATTTTGATATGTTGTTTGAAAATTTACAAACATTTGATAATGTATTTGATGTATATGCAAAGCACAATGTTAAGATTATTACTTACATAAATCCGAATTATCCAGAGAGGTTAAAAAACATTGACAATCCACCGTTTGTTTTGTATTGCATAGGTGATATCAATTTGCTTAACTCTCAAAGTATTGGTATTGTTGGAAGCAGAAAAGTAACTAATTATGGTCGCATAGTTACCGAAAAATTTGCAACAGCATTAGCAAAAGCTGGGCTTACTGTAATTAGTGGACTTGCTCATGGCGTTGATAGTATTGCCCATCAATCAACCCTAGATGTGAACGGCAAGACTATTGCTGTATTAGGTGGAGGATTTGCAAATATTTATCCTGCTGAAAATTATGGACTTGCTTTAAAAATTGCAAAAACTGGATTACTTGTTACAGAGTATAGTTATTATCAAAATAATGATGCATTTCATTTTCCTCTACGTAATCGTATAATTGCTGGTCTTAGTGATGGTGTATTAATAACCGAAGCAAGTGAACAAAGCGGAACAATGCATACAAAAAATTATGCTATTGATTATGGCAAGGAATTATATTTGGTTCCGGGCAATATTACTAGTTCATCAAGTGGAGGATGTAACAATGCGATAAAAAATTTACAAGGTGCAGTGGTACTTAGCCCACAAGACATATTAGATAATTACAACATTCAACTTAAAATGGAAGATAAAAAAATTGAATTAACAAGTGACGAGAAATTGATTATAAATATTATTGGAGATGAAGAATTACCATTCCAAGTAATAGCGTTAAAAAGTAAATTAAATATTAATAAACTCAATTCTTTGCTCATTGCAATGCAGTTAAAGGGTATTATAAAAAAAGTCGCAGGAAATTGTTATAGAAAGTAATATAAGGTGTTAATATGGATTTAGTTATTATTGAAGGTCCTGGTAAAAGGGACACATTAAAAAAATATTTAGGCAATAACTATGATGTTGTTGCGACCAAAGGTCATGTTCGTGATTTGGCAGAAAAGACATTAGCGGTAGATATTTCTAATAATTTTGAACCAAAGTATGAAATAATGAAGGATAAAAATTCAATTATTGCAGAACTCAAAGAAAAAGCAAACAAAGCAGATAAAGTTTTACTTGCAACCGACCCTGATAGAGAAGGTGAAGCAATTTCTTGGCATATCGAAAAAATATTAGGTATTGGCGAAGATGCAAAGTGTCGTGTTGAGTTCAATGAAATTAGTAAAAATGTTGTTCAAAAAGCTATTTTAAATCCAAGAGCAATTAATATGAATCTTGTACATGCTCAACAGGGAAGAAGGGTATTAGATAGGCTTGTGGGGTATAAAATTTCGCCTATTATATGCAAAAAGATAAAGGGAAATTTGAGTGCAGGAAGAGTACAATCTGTTGCATTAAAAATTGTTGTTGATAGAGAAAAAGAAATTAAAAATTTTAAACCAGAAGAATATTGGAATGTTAGTGCAATGTTAAACAAAAATGCAATAACATTTAAAGCAAATCTTGATAAAAAATGTAATAAAAAATATCAACCAACATGTCATGATGAAACAGAAGAAGTTGTTTCTTACATCAAACAACACGATTTTGTGGTAGATAAGGTCAAAAGAAGCGTTACAAAAAGTGCACCACCTCCACCATTTATAACCAGTACTTTGCAACAAGATGCATTAAATAAGGCAGGTATGACACTTAAACGTACTACGGCAAGTGCTCAACAATTATATGAAGGTGTAGATATCAAAGGAGAGGGCAAAGTAGCATTAATTACTTATATACGTACCGATTCGACACGTGTTTCGCCAGAAGCACAAGCTATGGCAAAAGATTACATTATAAACAATTTTGGTCAAGAGTATGCTCCTAAGACTTATAACACATTCAAGTCTAAGAAAAATATTCAAGATGCTCACGAAGCGATAAGGCCAATTTCTTTACAACGTCGTCCAGAAGACTTAAAAGGACAATTAAGTACAGATAATTATAAATTGTACAAATTAATATACGACAGATTTTTGGCAAGTCAGATGGCAGAAGCCACCTACGACTCGCTTAATGTTGCTATAAATTGTGGAGATTATGGATTTTCTGTCAAAGGAAAAACTATGTTATTTGCGGGTTACACTGCCGCTTATAAAATATATGAAGAAGAAAAAGAAGATGTTGAAGGTAAATTACCAAATCTTGTTGAGGGAGACAAGTTATTACTTAAAGATGTTAAGACTGAACAAAAATTTACAAAACCTCCAACTAGGTATACAGAGGCAAGTTTGGTTAAGGCAATGGAAGAAAAGGGAATTGGGCGTCCTGCAACTTATGCTCCAACAATACTTGTATTGCTAAATAGAAACTATACAAATAAAGATGGTAAATTCCTTGTTCCTACCGAATTAGGAATAACTGTTACAGAATTTTTGGAAAAATATTTCAAAGATATAATGAATATTTCATTTACCGCCGAAATGGAAAACAAACTTGATGCCGTTGAAGAAGGGGAAGAAAGTTGGCAAAATGTTGTTGCAAAATTTTATGATGGCTTTGAAGATGATGTTAAACGTGCAATGTATGGCGATAAAGTAAAGGTTGCTCCTGTTGAAAGCGATGTGATATGTGATAAATGCGGAGCAAAAATGGTAATTAGAGAGGGAAGATTTGGCAAATTCTTGGCTTGCCCTAATTATCCTAAATGCAAAAATATCAAAAGTCTTAAACCAGAAGTCAAAAAAGAAAGTGTTGGTAAATGTCCAATATGTGGTAAAGATGTATTTGAAAGACGTTCAAAAACTGGTAAAATTTTTTATGGTTGTAGTGGTTATCCTGATTGCTCGTTTATTAGTTGGGAAATTCCTACGACAAAAAAATGTCCAAAATGTGGTCAATATTTAACTGTTAAAGAAATGAAGAAAGTTAATAGGTACACTTGTTCTAATAAAGACTGTGACTATGTATATAATCAAGAAAAGAAGGAAACTAATGAATAAAGTTGTGGTAATTGGCGGCGGACTAGCTGGTTGTGAGGCGAGTTATCAGTTGTTAAAGCGGGGAATAAATGTTGATATGTATGAGATGAAGCCATACAAAATGTCGCCTGCACATCATAACGAAAATTTATGTGAACTTGTATGTAGCAATTCATTCAAAAGCACGGATATTACCACTGCATCAGGATTATTAAAAGCCGAATTACAAAAATTAGATAGTCTTGTACTAAATTGTGCTTATAAATGTCAAGTAGGAGCGGGTAGTGCTCTTGCCGTTGACAGAGAGCAATTTAGTAATATGGTAACTGCTAAATTAAAAGAATTTAAAAATTTTAATTTAATCAATCAAGAGGTAAAAGAAATTCCTTCAAGTTGTGTTGTTATTATAGCAACAGGACCATTGACTAGTGATGATTTATCTATAAGTTTAGCAAATTTATTGTCGCAAAGTTATTTATATTTTTATGATGCTTGCGCTCCTATAATTAATTATGATACCATAGATATGAACAAAGCTTTTTTTGGAGACAGGTATGGTAAAGGTAATAACGATTATATTAATCTACCATTAACCAAAGAAGAATATATGGCATTCTATAAAGAACTAATAAATGCTGAAACTGTTAAACTTAAAGAATTTGAAGATATTAAAGTGTTTGAAGGTTGTATGCCTGTTGAAATTATGGCAAAACGCGGAGAAAATACTTTGCGTTTTGGACCATTAAAACCAGTTGGTATCACAAATCCTGATGGGACAAAGCCTTATGCAGTTGTACAGTTAAGAAAAGAAGATAACTACAATAAGTTGTATAATATGGTAGGCTTTCAAACAAATCTTACTTTTAAAGAACAAAAAAGAGTTTTTGGACTGATTCCAGCTTTAAAAAACGCAGAGTTTGTGAGATATGGAGTAATGCACAGAAACACATTTGTTAATGCTCCTAATGTGCTTAAACAAACTATGCAGTTAAAAAATAATGAAAACATATTCTTGGCTGGTCAATTGAGTGGAGTAGAAGGTTATCTTGAAAGTGTAGGAAGTGGATTAATAGCTGGAATTAATGCTTATAGGTTAGTAAATAATCAACAATTATTGATTTTGGAAAACAATACCGCTTTGGGATCGCTTATAAATTATACTACGAATTTTGTAGGAAAAAATTTTCAGCCAATGCATGTAAATTATGGTATAATAGATTCTGTTAATATAAAAGATGCAAAAACAAAAAAGGAAACAATTTATAATTGCTCGATGAAGAGTATTGATGAATTTAGGAGGAAATATGGAATTTAAGGGAACAACAATTGTTGCTGTAAAAAAAGACGGTAAAACAGCAATAGCAGGTGATGGGCAAGTTACTATGCAAAACAGTGTAATTTTTAAAAATAACGCTGTCAAGGTTAGAAGAGTATATAACGATAGTGTTGTTGTTGGATTTGCAGGTTCGGTTGCTGATGCTTTTAGTTTGAGTTCAAGATTTGAAGATATGCTCAATAAATATTCTGGAAATTTAATGAGAGCGGCAGTTGAACTCGCTCAACTTTGGCGACTTGATAATGCTTTGCGTAAACTTGAAGCAATGTTAATTGTTGCTGATAAAGAAAAATTATTAATTTTGTCTGGTATGGGTGATGTTATTGAACCAGAGAACGGTGTTTGTGCTATTGGATCTGGTGGTAATTACGCATTAGCATCCGCTATTGCATTAAAAGAAAATACAAATATGTCTGCTAAAGAGATTGCACTCAAAGCAATGGAGATAGCATCATCAATTTGCGTTTTTACAAATAACCACTTTACCATTGAGGAGGTGTAATATGGATTTATCACCAAAACAAATTGTTAAAGAATTAGATAAATATATCATCGGTCAAGACAAAGCAAAAAGGGCGGTTGCAATTGCTTTAAGAAATAGATATAGAAGAAGTAAACTTTCTCCTGTTTTAAGAGAAGAGATTACTCCTAAGAATATTATTTTAAAGGGCCCAACAGGTGTTGGTAAAACTGAAATAGCAAGAAGATTAGCTCGTTTAGTGGGAGCACCATTTATAAAAATTGAAGCAACTAAATTTACTGAGGTTGGTTATGTTGGCCGTGATGTTGAGAGTATGATTAGGGATTTGGTTGAGG
>CALVZT010000023.1 GCA_944372595.1 uncultured Clostridia bacterium | reverse complement strand
CCTTCTTGGCTTAACTGCCGTGTTTGATATAAACTATCTTTAATTACATTAAGACTAATAACAAGGTTAAGTAAGTTTTTATCTTTGTACCTTTCATATAAATTTTCAATATTATCGATATTTTTACCAATATCTTCAATACATTCATCTAGTTGTGATTCTATTTTGACTTCGCTACTATTATTACTATCCAAATCAATAGATAACTGATAAATCTTACGATATAAATCTTTATACAAACTTATCGCGTCAACTACTTCTTCTTGTTCACCTTTATATTCAAATTTAACCGAGGGAATATTAATTGTATAAATTTTTGCTGACGTTCCACTATCTCCCAATTTTTTTACTACTTGTTCTGCGTCTTTAACATTTTCATACATGGATACAAACACATGATACGTTCCGCTTTGATAAATATATCCAGCTCCCCCTTGGCGCTTAATTTGATTAGATAATTCATGAGCTGAATTAATATCGTTATATTCCCCAAGTTCTATTGCATATATACTAAAACTTGCTACCTTAATTTTGCCCCCAAACAATATACTACCATTACCAGATATTTTTCCCGAAATAAAATCTGCAATAAATATTATAAGAACAATACCAAGTAGGGTAACAAAAATAGCAAAAAAGCCAATTTTTTTTGAATTTTTCTTTCTTTTTATATAATTACACACAGAATAGTCATAATTTTGTGGCATAGTTGATTGAAATCTACCTTTTTTTATTCTAAAATAATTACAAAAGTATTAAAATACTTTTTTATAAAAATATGAAATAGATGACTATTATAGCACCAAGTCGTCTATTTTTTTGTCAAAAGAATAAATTTAATATAAGGAGATAAAAAAATGATAAAACCATTATTTGACAGAATATTAATGCAAAAAATACAAAAAAATTCATCTTTGCAATTACCTAATATGGAAGAACATATTTGCAAAGCCAAAGTAATAGACATAGGCGAAGATGTCAAATCAATCAAAAAAGAAGATGTTGTCTATTATGAAAACTTTGCAAGCATTAAACTAGACACATACGAACTAATCAAAGAAATAGATATAATTGGTAAGGAGATATAATATGGGAATACAATATTTTCAAAAAGCAAGGGAATCACTTTTGGAAGGAGTTAACAAAGTCGCCGACATTGTAAAAATCACATTAGGTCCCAAAGGAAGAAATGTTATTTTGGACCAAAAATATCTTTCTCCATTAATAACAAACGACGGAGTCACAATTGCAAAAGAAGTCAATATTGATGATAAATATCAAGATATGGGTGCAAAATTAATCAAAGAGGTATGTATTAAAACTAACGAACTAGCGGGAGATGGCACAACAACAGCAATAGTTTTATCACAAAAAATGTTTCAAGAGGGTTTAAAACACTTTGTGTCGGGAGCAAATCCTATATTATTAAGTAATGGTATAAAAAAGGCAACTAATATATGCAAAAAATACTTGCAAAAAATCAGCAAAGGAATAACTTCTAACACCGAACTTGAACAAGTAGCAATGATATCTGCTGGCAACGAAGAAATTGGAAAAATTGTTGCCGATGCTGTAAGCAAAATAGGTAAAGACGGAGTAATAACAATAGAGGAAGGTAATAGTATTGCAACGGAACTCAAAATTACCGAAGGCCTACAATTTGATCGCGGTTATATGTCGCCATACCTTAGCACCGATGAACAAAAAATGGAAGCAGTATATGAAAATCCCAAAATTTGTATTATAAATTACAAACCAACTCTTAACGAATTATTACCATTATTTGAGCAAATTGCAAATTCTGGTAATAAATTATTACTTATCGTCGAAGACATGGACAATGATGTATTATCAACAATTGTAGTTAACAAAATACGAGGACTTTTAAATTGCGTTGTTGTCAAAGCTCCTGCCTATGCCGATAAAAGAACTGCCCTTTTAGAAGATATTGCCTGTCTTACAAATACAGTGGTTATCGATAACAAAATCGAAAACACTCTAAAAAACATTGATATCGACACGCTAGGTGTTGCAAAGAAAATAATTGTTAACAAAGACAGCACAACCATTATTAGCACAAATAAATCTCAGCAACTTCAAAATCGTATCAATTCAATTAAAGAACAAATTAATGTTTGCACAAACGACTACGATAAAGAAAACCTTAAAAATCGTTTAGCAAAATTAATCGGTGGTGTGGGTGTGCTCTATGTTGGTGCCGAGACAGAAGTCGAAATGCATGAAAAAAAGTTGCGTATTGAAGACGCACTTAATGCCACTTTATCATCGCTTGAAAATGGTATAGTAGCAGGGGGTGGTACTGCCCTTATACGATGCAGTAAAGAATTGCAAAAATATATCAAAAAATTTGAAGGTGATGAAAAATTAGGTGCTCAAACTCTACTTAATAGTTTGCAATCACCATTAAGACAAATTTCAATAAATGCTGGCGTTGATGATGGTGTGATATACAACAAAGTTATAAATAACAAAAATACAAATTATGGTTATGATGCCCTACATAACAAATTTGGAGATATGTACAAAATGGGAATTGTTGATCCTACAAAAGTAACCTTATCTGCCTTAACTTGTGCAAGCAGTATAGTTGCAACAATGCTAACAACAGAAGGTATAATAATACAAGAAGATACAAAACAACAATAAATACAAAATAATTTTGTTTGTTATTTTAAAAAACTAAATAATAAATCAATATTCTTTATAATGTTAAATTTTTGTATATTAATGCTTTTATTACGATAAATATCTTTATTATTTTTTGTTATAAATTCTAATAATTATTAATAATACAAAATAGCAAAAAAAATAATATATTTTTGCAAAAATATATTTTTTATAAATTTATTTGTTGTATTAATCCAAATTATTACATAATTTTACTAATTATTATATTAATTCGATTATTTTCTTATCCTTACAAAAAAAACACCGACCATGTAGTCGGTTTTTTTAATCTATTCTTTTAAAATAATTAAATTCGCTCCAAGGCTTTTCATTAATCGGAGGAAAAACTCTAAATGTCATTTTTTGTTTTGTAACAGGATGCACAAATTTCAATTCGTATGCCCATAATGCCATTTTTGTGTTAGCTTTTTGAACTTTACCATATTTGGTGTCTCCATACACAGCATTGCCTATCGTGCTCATTTGAACTCTTATTTGATGAGTCCTTCCTGTTAATAAATTAATCTCAACCAATGATTTATTATCATTACTCTCCAAAACTTTGTAATCAAGTTCAGCTTTTTTAGCACCGGTTTCCAATTGCCCTACAACATTAACAACATTATTAACTTCATCTTTTTTAAGATAATTAATAAGTCTTGCTCTATCAAGTCTTGGTTTGCCATGAACTACACACAAATATTTTTTTTCAAAATCGTCAGTTTTTATTTGTTCACACAATCTGCTTGCAGACTTTGAAGTTTTGGCAAATACCATTACTCCACCAGTTGGTCTATCAAGTCGATGAACAAGCCCCAAATAAACATTACCTGGTTTGTTGTATTTATCTTTAATATACTTTTTTAACTTATTTAACAAATCTTCATCTTTGCTCTCATCTTCTTGAACAGGGATGTTTTGAGGTTTTATAACCACTAGCAAATGATTGTCTTCATATACAATTTGGCACATAATCTTCTCCAAACAAATATTAACATTTTTGTATATATTTTGTCAACACAACTTCAAAAAACTAAGACGTATTAATAAAAAAATTTAGTTTATAATTACTATATTGGGAGTAACTATGGAATTTGGTCAAATTTTGAAAAATATTATGAATGAAAAAAAACTCAATCAAACACAACTTGCAAAGTTGTCATATTTTAGACAAAGTCAAATCTCCGAATGGTTAAGCAATAGAAGTAAACCTGGATATGATAGTCTTAAAGAATTGTGTAAGATACTTCAAGTTAGTGCCGATAGACTTTTGGGGTTATAAAAAAACAAGTTCCTACTTGTTTTTTTGTTTATAATAGGCAAAGGCCGAACAGCCACAAGGAAGATACACACCTTCTTGATTTATTACTTTTAATCCCACTTCGTATGCTTCAACGTTAAAATTTCCTTTCAACACCATTTTTAATATGTTGCTCATAACAGTTGGTTGAAGTCCTGTTGTATAACTATTAATTAAGAAAAATAGTGGTTGGTCGCTCAATAATTGAGCACACAACTCAACTAATGGAAAAATGTCTGCTTCGATTTTCCACATTTCTCCATTAGGCCCTCTGCCATAACTTGGTGGGTCCATAATGATAGCATCATATTTTTTGCCGCGCTTTATTTCCCTTTGCACAAATTTTTTGCAATCATCAACTATATATCTAACTACTTTATCGCTAAGCCCACTAAGAGCAATATTTTCTTTGGCTCTTTCTACCATATTTTTTGCACTATCAACATGTGTTACCTCTGCCCCTGCACTAGCACATGCCACTGTCGCACCACCAGTATAAGCAAATAAATTAAGGACTTTAATTGGTCGATTGGCATTAGTAATCACATTAATCATTTTATCCCAATTAACCGCTTGCTCAGGAAATAGTCCGGTGTGTTTAAAGCCCATAGGTTTTACTTTAAATTTTAAATTTCTCCAACCAACAATCCATTCAGTAGGAAGCGGTTTGTTATATTGCCATTTGCCTCCGCCACCTTCTCTATGATAAATTGCATCGATATTAGGATAATTTTCTAATTTATTTTTATCTTCCCAAATAACTTGTGGGTCTGGTCTTAATAATATATAACTACCCCACTTTTCTAATTTCATACCCTGAGAAGTAGATATTACACAAAAGTCTTTCCACTCATCATTATACAACATTAATAATTCTCCAATATCTCATTCATATCCAATACGTCGGCATCAGTTATAATTCCAAGTGGCATTTCTTCGCTGGTACCGTTAGCGGTTATAATTATTGCAACTAATTTTCTTTCAATAAAAAACATATTAAGTGCTTGTTCTATTGTTAAATTTTTATCTGCGACTTTATAATAATTCTTATTATCTTCCTCCAAGGCGTCACAAATACAAGTTTTATTAATATAGTCGTTAATATCAATATTTTCTAATAACTTCTTTCCAATCGTACGCATTAATCTTGATGCATTTGCTACTCCTAAAAGATTAGAGCCTCGATATACAGGCACATTACTAAATTCTGCCGAAGCAAGCAACTCAATTGCTTGTTTTACACTCGAATCACAATTGATGCAAACAACATTTTTTCTACATACTTTATCAAGGGCACGAGGTGGAGTTGATATTAATCTTGCAATCATTTCCATCTCTTCAACCACATCATCATGAGGTTCGGCAATGATATAATTAGAATTGTTACTATGAACAATAGAATTTCTAAGGCGGGCGTAATCTATCAAAGTTTCTTCATACTTTCTTATGACCGAATTAAATTGCACCGCTTTTCTTATAACATCAGAAAAAGTTAAACTTCTTTTAAATCCATAAATACTTCTTAAAGAATGGTCAATCTCGTTATAAGCAGTTATAAATCGCTGGGCATTAGTTAATGTTTTCTCTTTTTTCATCCTACACTCCATCTTAATATATAATAAATACTACCATAATTTGCTAATAAAAACAAATATTTGAGTAAATTTTTGCAAAAACTAAATATTGTAACAATCTTATTTGTTAATAAAAATATTTTTTTACTTGCAAAAATCAAAAAATTATATTACAATATGAGTACCGTGCTAGGCGGGGAGCTAGCGGTGCCCTGTTACCTACAATCCGCTACAGTAGGGCCGAATGCCAATCGCGGTGGTGATGCTAATACAAGTGTTTTAATATCAAATGTTGATTTCAAGGTCTTATGCAATTGCTTACCGTGAACCATGTCAGAACCTGACGGTAGCAGCATTAAGCGGACCAAGTGATGTGCCATAAGGTAGCTTTGGAGGAGTCTGAATTAAAAAGGGCTATATTGGTAGCATTATCAAGATTGGATGCACGGGATTTGATATCAAAGGTCATAACAATGACCTTTTTTTATTTTGTTTTCATAATAAGCAAATATACAAAAAAGGCCAGTTATACTGACCTTTTATTAATTAATTATTTTCAATTTGCCAATCAATTGGAAGTAATCCATCTTGAATTAATAGTTCATTGCATTTAGAAAAATGTTTGCAGTTAAAGAATCCATTATAAGCAGACAATGGACTAGGATGAGCGGCATACAAAACGTGGTGCTTAGATAAATCTATTCCTTCAACAATTTTCTTTGCTCCATTACCCCACAACAGAAATACAATTGGCTTATCGCGTTTAGCTAACTTTTCAAGTATCACGTGAGTAAATTGCTCCCAGCCCACATTTTGATGCGAATACGATTTACCTCTTTGAACAGTAAGAACACTATTTAATAATAATACTCCTTGTTTTGCCCATTTGGTCAAATTACCATTGTTTGGAATATAACAACCAATATCGTTATGTAATTCTTTAAAAATATTTACAAGACTTGGTGGTGGAAGTACTTTTTCTACCGAAAAACAAAGACCATGTGCTTGCCCTTCATTGATATAAGGGTCTTGCCCTACAATTACAACCTTGACATCTTCAAACTTAGTACAGTTAAGTGCATTAAACACTTTTTCTGGCGAAGGATAAATAGTTTTTGTATTGTATTCTTCGGTTAAAAATTGTTGTAATTTTTTAAAATATTCTTTGTTAAACTCGTCTTTTAAAATTTCATACCAATTCTTTGTAATATTAAACATATATATATGATATCATTTTTTATCATAAAAGCAAATTCATTTTACATTTTGAGTATAAAATTTTGTATATCAGCAGCGATCTTATTAATTAATTTTTTGTTTTCTCCCTCAACCATAATTCTTATTACTGGCTCAGTACCACTTGGACGTACGACAATTCGGCCATTTTCCATAAGCAAACTTTCACATATGCTCATATAATCTTTGAATTTTTGGCTCTTTATAATATTTTTATTGGCAACTTTAACATTTTTGAGTACTTGCGGATATTTTTTATTTTGTTTGCATAATTTGATAAAATTGTGTATTCCCATATTAATTATACTAATTAATGTTAATACACCATCTCCTGTCGGCGACAAGTTACCTTGGATAATATGCCCCGCTTGTTCACCTCCAAGAATAAATTTGTTTTTTAACATTTCATCAATTACATATTTATCCCCAACATCTACTCGTATCAGATTAATGCCTTTTATTTCCAAAGATTTTTCTAAGCCAAAATTACTCATTATTGTACCAACGACATTATCTGTTTTGTTGTGAATAGCAAAGGCATACAAAATGTCATCTCCATCAATAACTTGTTCCTTACTTACTAACATTATTCTATCGCCATCTCCGTCAAAAGCAACACCTAAATTAATATCTTGATTTTTAACAATATTTTGCAATTTATTAAGATTGGTCGCTCCACAATTGACATTTATGTTTTTACCATCAGTTTCTTGATTGATAAAAAAAAGTTGTTTAGAATTTTTGAACAACTTTTGTATAATTTTGGTCGTTGCCCCATTAGCACAATCAATGTATATATTTTGAGCTACTCCCGTCAATAAATTTTTAAGATATTTAATGTAAAAATCAACAAGTTTTGGATAATACCTAATTTTACCAATATTTTGATAATCGTTATAATAATATTCGTCTATATTTAATAAAATATTTTCAATAATTTTCTCTTGTTCTTCATCAAGTTTAATACCATTACTATTAAAAATTTTTATTCCATTATATTCGGGTAAATTATGACTTGCCGTAATCATAACGCCTGCTGAATAATTTTTTTGTTTTGTTAAATAAGAAATACATGGTGTACTCGCAAGCCCAACAACGTCGCTATCAATTCCTTGACTAGATAATCCTGATACAAATGCACATTCGAGCATTTGTCCAGATGTGCGAGTATCCCTTCCTATAATGACTTTACCCTTATTGGTTACACTTATGTACTTTCCAAGAGCTCTACCAACATTGTAGGCAAGTAGTGGAGTTACCTCCTTATTAACAACTCCTCTTATCCCATCAGTGCCAAAGAGTTTGTTCACAATTGCCCCCTTTTTAACGAATAATTATCTTTTGATATATTCGTATGCTTTGGTGGCAGCGATTGCTCCATCACTGCACGCAGTGACAATCTGTCTTAATGGTGTGTTTCTAATATCTCCTGCAACAAATACTCCTTCGATATTTGTGCACATATTTGCATCTGATATAACGTAGCCGTTTTTATCTACATTAACACCATCAAGAAAATCAGTTTCTGGGCCTCTGCCTATCGCTACAAACAACCCATCAATCTTGATATTTTTAACCGTATTATCTGCTAAATTTTTAACGTCAATACTTTGAATTTTTTCGTTTCCATTCAATCCAACAACAACACTACTTAGTACATACTCAACGTTGCCAATCTTTTTTATACTATCTTGTAATGCCTTCTCTGCTCTAAATTCATCTCTTCTATGAATTAAATATACTTTTTTTGCTATATTGGACAAATAAATTGCATCTTCTATTGCAGTATTACCCCCACCCACAACAGCAACTTGCAAGTCTTTGTATAATGCTCCATCACATGTAGCACAATAACTTATACCTTTGCCAATATACTGCCTCTCGTTATCAAGATTGAGTTTTCGAGCCGCTGCCCCAAAACATATTATGACGGACTTACCCAAATATGTTCCTGAAAAAGTCTCAACTATCTTAATTTTATCCGTTAAATTAACTTTTTTTACCTCTTCAAATACTACTTCCACCCCAATACTTGATGCATGTTCAAACATTTTTGTAGCAAGGTCAATACCGCTAATTTTATCAAAGCCTGGATAATTACAAACTTCATAAGTTGTACCTACTTGACCACCTGGCATATTTTTTTCAATAACCACGATATCCATACCTGCGCGTTTACAATATATACCAGCTGTTAGTCCCGCAGGCCCTGCACCTAAAATTATTGTATCATAAATTTTTTCCGACATAAGTAACTCCTAAAATATCAAATCAAAAATAATTATATCCATTTTAATATATTTTTACAAGGATTTTTTTGTGCATATTGCATAATATAAATAAATTTTATTGCACAAAAAAACATCACGCAAGTGATGTTTTTTATAATTTTATTATTTGTTTTGCACTGGCGTAATGACTATCTCGGCAACAACTTCATCTTGCTGATTATTAGTCGCTTCTTGACTTTCCTTTTTTTCTTGCAAGATAGAGTCATCAAAGGTTTGTGCATATTGTCCGAATTCTTCTGAACTTAAAGTATATGGCTCATCATTTTCCTCGCTTTCGTAATCATATGTTTCTAGTTGATATAATGTATCGATAGCATCACTTTCCAAATTCTCTTTTTCCTCATCTAATTGTTCACTTTGCATTTTGAGAATTTCTTCTGCTACTTTGAGTTCGGAAGATGCCGTTGTCTGTGAAATTTCTTCAACTAATTTTTGAGCTGACAATAATTTTTCTTTTTTTAAGATTACTTCGGAGATTTCTCGAAATATTGCTACTTTACGAACATCTCTGCACTGTTGTTTTAAGAAAGCAAATACATCATCATCAGAGACTTCTGGATGATCTTCAGTAATTAACATTCCTCTTAATCCTTCAAACATATTCTTTGATATAAGTAATTTTTCACCTTTATAACCATCAAGAACATCTTTCTTAAATTCATCAATATCTAGACAAGCATTTGCACCAACACCTTCTAATATCTTTGAACCTGCCTTATCAGCGGATAATCTAACAACTTCTGTTTGCACACCTCTAAATGCTTCATCAGCTACTTCTTTAGCAACAACATCTAATTTTGAACATTGAGTGCTCTCAACAGCACCCGTTTCAATTTTAGTAGCATTAATTGACAAATTCTTTTTAACAATTGCACCTGATAAGGCACCTTGTGACATGTTTTCTGTTTCTACTTTAAGGTCACCATTTACAACTGCATCTTTAACGACATTTTCTTCTATTGTATTAGCATTGAGTTTTAAATCTCCACCAAAATTTGCTTTTTCAAATGCATTATGTTTAATTGTATCAGCGCTTACCTCTGCATCGCCTCCAACTTTTGCATTTTCAAACGCATTTTCTTTAATTTCTTCAACATTAATAACAACATTATTGTCTATTATTGCATCTTTAAA
>CALVZT010000022.1 GCA_944372595.1 uncultured Clostridia bacterium | reverse complement strand
CAATTGCTTTTGTCCAAAATGGTACAACTTATTATCTTGTGTATGACAATAATACATCCTCTTGGAGTGTTAAAACTAATGGATTTTTTGGTTACATTACAGTAGCATATATAGTTGATAATAAATTTAGTATAAGTGGTGTTGACTATATATTCTATCCTATTCAACAACAAGATAGCATCAGGACTTATATTGATAACAATAGTGAGATAAGCAATAATGGTTACACAATAATTGATAATAGGAGAATATCTTTCTTCTATTCAAACGGATGTCTTATGATTTGGTTAAATTATAATCAAACCCACAGATAAGAGAGGTAATATGACAAGAGAAGAATATTTGGAAGAAAAAGTAAAATTTAGTTATGAAAAATTTAAACAAAACAGATTTTTTAGAAAAGTAAGAGCAATAATACTTAAAGGAAATGATGTTGTTATATTAAAAACTATTAGTGGATTTACGTTTCCTGGAGGAGGAGTTGATGATAACGAATCACTCGCCGATGCTTGCAAAAGAGAGGCTTATGAGGAGTCAGGAATTATTGTAAAACCAATCAAAGTTGTTCATAAAAATTATTATTCCGTGCCTATGCGATACAATAATGAATCTTTTTCTTCCAAAAGGGTTGAGTTCTTCTATTTATGTGAGTATGTATCTCAGGACAACAAACAACTAGGCTTAGATGGGGAGTTTGAAGATAAAGTAGAAATAATGTTTGTGCCTAAAGAAAAATTAGATTTTTTGTATGAAATTAAAAAATATCAGTTTTTGAAAAAATTATTCAATACCTAATAAGTGTTGAATAATTTTTGTTTATTTTAGGTTGCATATTTTTACCTGCAAAACAAACAATATTAATATGCAACAATTACAACAAAAAGTTAATAAATTAAAAGTTGAACTGGGCAATAATGACGATGTTATTGTTAGAAATTTTTTGTTGAATAAAAAAAATGCTAGTATTGTATTTGTTAACTCAGTTGTTGATGTTCAAATCATTAATAACACAATCTTAAAAGCATTGTTTGAATATGCAAATGTCGAAAAGAATTTGTCTTTGCAAAACATTTTTAACAATATTACTTATGTTGGACAAAGTGAAATAATAAAAGAAGATTTTGTAGATAAAATATTTATGGGCAATGTATTATTATTTTTAGAGGGCGAGGATAACGCCCTTGCTTTTGATATTGGCAAATGTGAAGAGAGGGCAATAGTCGAACCACCAACATCTGCTGTTATAAAAGGGCCAAGAGAAGGATTTACAGAAAATATTAAAACTAATATTGGTTTAATCCGTAAAAGAGTATTGTCGAATAAACTAAAAATTAAGGATTTTTATATAGGTCGAATAACAAGAACTAATATAAAACTAGTATATATAGACAATGTAGCAGATAAAAAAATTATCAAAAGAATCGAAGAAAAATTAAACAAAATTGATATAGATGGAATAATTGATTCAAGTTACATAAATGATTTTTTGGCAGAACGACCTTATTCGATGTTTAAGCAAATTGGAACAAGTGAAAAACCTGATATTGTTGTCGCAAAAATGTTAGAAGGAAGAATTGCAATTATTGTTGACGGCTCGCCAATTGTGCTTACAATACCTTATATAATGATGGAAGATATACAAAACAGCAATGATTATTATACCTCATCATATATGGCCTCTATAACCCGAATACTTTGTCTTGTAGGGATTGGTATTGCGGCGATTGCTCCTGGATTTTTTATTGCTGTTCAATTGTATCATTACAAAATATTGCCACTTAAAATGTTAATCTCCATTATAAACACAACACAAAATCTTCCACTTAATCCTTTTTTGGAGAATGTATTTATAATTATATTGTTTGAGGTCTTGTATGAGGCAAGCATTCGTATGCCTAAATATGTTGGCATGGCATTGTCTATTGTGGGAGCATTGATTTTGGGCGATACCGCTGTTAAGGCAGGCCTTATAAGTCCACCAGGGGTTATGATTGTAGCACTTAGTTGTATTACCGTGTATATAACACCTAATATCAGTGCCGAACTTTTTATCCTTAGATGGTTGTTTGTAATCTTAGGCGGGCTTATGGGGTTTGTAGGAATAATGATTGGGATAATAATTTTGTATGTGTATTTACTTGATTTTAAAAATTACGGTGCAGAGTATTTGGCGCCATTTACGCCTTTTATTAGTTCTGACCAGAAAGATTTCTTGCTTAACACTTCAACAATTAATATGAAAAAACGCCCCAAAAGCATTCCAAATACAAATAAGCGGAGGTTAAAATGAAAAGTGTTACTAGTAGGCAGGTGTATTGTATAATTATGTTATCTGTTATCTGCTTAAAATTTTTGTTTTTGCCCTCGCTTGTTAGTTATAGTTGCGGTAATAATGGTTATCTTGCTATGTTTTTTGCATTATTAATTAATAGTATGGTGTTAATAATTTTTGCTTATCTTAGCAAAGTGTATCCTGATTATAATTTTAAAGAGTTGTTACAAAAGTTATTTGGCAAAATTATTGCTAATGTTTTGTTATTGATGTATTTTGCCCTTTTTATTATTAGTTCAGCATCACTATTTCAAAGCATATATATCTTTTTGTTAGAGAATTTGTATGAAGAATTTAGCATAATATTATTTGCTATTTCGATGGCAATAGGATTGTTTTTTGTATGTATTAAATCAGTTGGTGTTTTTGCTAGATACTTAGAAGGCATTTTTATTTTGGTTGTATTTAGTATATTTTTATCAATGCTTTTTGCTATAAGTAATGTTGATTTTTCGAATCTTTTACCTATACTAGACAATGGAGTCGGAGATTTGTTGAATATTAATCGCTATGCTATGTGGTTTGGCGATTATCTAATTATGATAGTTTTGTTTGGTAATTTCAAAAAAACAAAAAATTTTTATCGCAACTTATTCATATCTGTTGGAATTGTAATTTTTGTTATAACAATTTTTTATGCAATGTATTATTGTCTTTATGGTAATGCTTCAATTATACATAAAAATGCTATTGAAGATATGGTTGATTCGCTACCTCTAAGTTCTGACTTTGGTCGAATGAGTTGGGTAATAGTACTTATGTGGTCTTTTGCTTTATTTGCCGAATTAAGTTTGTTGTTATATATTGCCGTTACTTGTTTTGATTTCATTTTTCCAAGCAAAAACAAATATGTTGCATCAAGTGTATCGATTATTTTGTTGATATTATCAATTGTTGTTTTTAATTTTAATTTGTCCACGTTGATTGATTTTGATATTTATTATGTTAGATATTTATCAATATTCCTTCAATTTGTTGTCCCTATTGTTATGTTGATAGCGTCGTGTTTTGCAAGAAAAAAGGAGGCAAAATTTGAAATTCCTAAAACGTAATATTTATTCGATATTAATTATAATTTTGTGTATTATATTTGTTCCAAATGCAATTAGTTTACAATCACAAGGGCACACGCAAGCAATCGTGACAGCAATTGGTATTGATAAGGGTGAAGATGCTTATGAAGTTTCTTTACAAACTATTGTTCCTACCCCTGCTGAACAATTTGAGCAGAAGATAAGTGTTGTTAGTGGAGAAGGGAAAAGTATTTCTGAAGCTTTTAACAACATCGCTTTAAGATTAGGTAAAAATATTGGTATTGCTCAGTGCAGAATAATAGTGATAAGTAGAAACGTAGATGATGACTTAGCATCCGTTTTTGATAGCATTACAAAGACTAAGATTAACACCCACAATCTTAGTATTATAGTTACTGACGTAAAGGCAAAAGAATTTATAAATGCTAGTAAAAATTTGGACAATAATTTATATTTTGCATTAAGCGATGAGAGTTATAACAATAAACATATAGATGCGGTATATTTATCGCTTGGGGATTTTTATGATGATTATTTAAGCAAAGACCAATGTTCGCTTATTACAAGAATTAATTTGAGCAGTAGTAAGGATATTGGTAGTATTGAATCGCAAAATACTCAAAATTCAAGTGGGGAAGAAAAAGAACAAGGCTCAAATCAAGAAGATACAGTATTTAATAATGGTCAAAGTACAGTAATAAAAAATGGTAAATTTTATTTTGACTTAACTCCTGAGCAGACGCGAGCATTCAATTGGATGAGAAAGGAATCAAATAAAGGATACATTTACGTTAGTAATGTAACAGACGAATTGTATGAAAATGCCGATGTGGGTTTAGAAATAGAGGATAAACATTTACAAAAGAAAGTAAGTTTTGCAAATGGTAAACCAACCATAACATTCAAATTGACATTATATGTTCGTATTGACGAAATTGTTTCTAACAAATTAAGCAAAAAAACCTTAAAAAGCGAAAAAAACTTTCTTACTGATAAATTAAAGATGTTAACAATAAAACAAATCAAAGAAGAAATGGCCATGGCTATTAAAATTAGCAAAGAATATAATTTTGATGCAGTAAAAATAAAATCTCAATTTACTAAATATTGCAATAAAGATTTTGTTACTTATATGTATGCAAACAATGAAAAAAATTATTTAAATGGAATAAATTATGTATTTGATGTGGATATTAAAGAAAGAATGTAACAAATTTGTTTGCTCTAAACGGAAGATTGTTATATAATAAGTATAAGTATCTCGGGGGAGTTATATGAAAAAGATAATAACAGTAACTTTATCTATGCTATTGTGTGTATGTATGATTGCTATTTTTGCACCAAGCATATCGGCTTATGCCGATACGGAACCTGTTACTCACACAATTACATATAACCTTAATGAAGGGACAATTGTAGGTGATTATGCGACTACGTATGTTGAAGGAGAAGGATTAATTCTTCCAAACTTCAATATGGTTAAAAAGACTGGATATGCTTTTGGCGGTTGGTATTTGGACGAAAATTGTATTGAAACTAAAATTTCTACCATTCCACAAAATAGCACAACAGACTATGTTTTATATGCTAAATGGTTAAAAACTTCACTTGATGATAAAAGGGAAGAGCCAAGAGTAATTATTTCGTCCGATAGAGGATTTGAAGATAATGATTTTATAGTAGTAGAGTACGTGACTAACGATTTATTGTACTCAGAGGCCATTTGTAATATTGCTGATGAGAACGCAACACCTCTTGCCCTATATACAATTAAATATTACAATAATCAAAATAATGTTATATCCTCAAATTCAGTTAATATGAAATTATTGATGCCACGAGAGTTGGAAACTAATGAAGAAATAAGGGTGTATTATGTTGACCTAAGTGGCGAAGTTAAGAATATGCCAGCGACGATTGAGGGAGGATATGTTATGATTGGTAATGCTGTGATATCAGGAACATACGTTGTTGCAACATACGACAAATCAAGTGCGGGAGTGCCATGGTGGGTATATACGGCATTGATTGTTACAATAGTCAGTTTTGCAATATTAATTTTGTTGTTAACAAAGAAGAAAAAAGAGTATAAAATTAATATCAATCCCGATGCAGAAGTAGAACAATATACAACTGAGAAAATGCCAACAATTGGTGAAGATGCAGAACTTAGCATCAATGGAGAAGAATACAAATTTGTTGAAACGCAAGATGTAGGAAGTGATACAAGTGAAGCTTCTACAACAAATGTAGAAAAAAAGAAGGTTGCAACCAAAAAACCATCAACCACAAAATCCAGTGGGGCAAAAAGAACAACGGCAAAAGTAACGACAAAAAAGACCGCAACCACCAAAACCACAACCAAAAAACCAACGACAAAACAATCCACAACACAAAAAACGGATACTAAAAAAATAACAGCTAAAAAAACAACAACCCAAAAATCAACAACCAAAAAATCAACAACCCCAAAATCAACTTCAACAAAAACAAATAATACAGAAAAATAAATAAAAAAAACACTTATATCAAGGTTGATATAAGTGTTTTTTGTATTAAAATTTTTTAAGACAGTCAAAATATAATTTTTTGAATTTATCAATATTGATATCAACACATACCTTAGCATTAGTTTTTTTACTGTTAAAATCGCATATCAAACATCCAGTGCCATATTCTTTAAAATATTCAATTCTAACATATGCTTTTTCGTATTTGATTAAATCTGGGTTAGTAAGATAACAAACACAGCATACGTCGTGCATTGCTGCTCCGTCTTTTACATGGTAATCTTTGTATCCATCATACATTTTTTCGAGCATTTTACCGACTTCGTTAATTCTACCAACGGCTCTTATCTCGTCCTTTGTCAAATAGCACATGTGCCCTAAATCCATAGGCACAATAGTTAATGGAATTTTGCTATCAATTACAATTTTTACAGCTTCTGGGTCAACAGACACATTAAATTCTTTATATGGTAAAGAGTTTGGGGCGTCGTCTTTTTGTCCGCCCATAAATATTATTTCTTGTATGTATTTTTTATATTCAGGATATTCAAGTAAAAATTTTGCAATATCTGTCATAGGGCTTAAACATAAAATTTTTACTTTTTTCTTTGCTATTAGAATGTTTTTTATTGCTTCGTAACCTTTGGTTTTTATAATAGTATCAGCAACGTGTGTATATGTATAATTACCAAGTCCTGATTTGCCATGAGCGTCAACCTTGACTGGTTCTCTATATAGTGGCTTCTTCTCACCGCTTACTATTGGTAAGGATGCATGCATCTTGGATAATACATGTTGAGTATTTTTTGTTGATACATCAACTGAATTATTTCCAATTGAGCATACGACTAAATCTATTTCTATTTGTTCGCTTTGTAATGCTAAGACAAAAGCAGACGTATCGTCAATGCCCGTATCGCAACAAATTATTGTGTGTGAAGTTTTCACATTATTCTCCTTGTTCTTGTGCCTTTTTCTTCGCTTCTAAGAGTGCCTTTTTCTCAGCTCTTGTAGGTAATGCCTTGGTAAGCCTTAATGCCATATCTAGACGGCTGTCTTTTGTATAGACAATTTCTTTACAATGCTTTTCTATTCTTTTGATAAAGTCTTCAAATAGTTGATGGGTGTTTTCAGCAGAAACCATTTTAATTTCAATAATTTCAGTTTTATTTTTTCTTTTTGTTTGAAAATTTTTAATAACCATCTTTTGGTGTCTTATTTCAACTTTAAGTCCACCATATCCAAAGACTTTGTATATTTTGTGTTTGTGTTTTAAAGTAAGAATTACCTCTAATGATTTAAAAATATTATCAGTATCTATTTTGAGTCCGTTAGAGAACATTGAGTTAAGGGCATTGTTTAAGAAAAACAAGTGTTTGCTAAGAGGGTCCGAAGTGTTAATTTCTTTCTCCCTTTCATGTTGTCTAATACCATCATAATAGAAAAATTCTGGCATTTCAAATCGTCTTTTTAATTTTAAAACTGATTTGGAGCCTAAAATTCTTTTTCTTAATATCAAACCATTTTCTTCTAATAACTTTTTGGGAGAATCAAAATACAAATCTAGCACGGTTTTTTTTGTTGGCTTTGGGTCAAGACTATACGTGCCAAGATTTTTGATTTTTTCAAGTAAATGTTTGATAGTGTGTTTATCAAAAACAAAATATCTTCTTTCAATCTTTAATATATGCATAAAGTTTCTCCTTGTGTTAATTTTAAAATAAATAACAAAAATTGGCAACTAAATATAATTAATTTATCAGTATTATAATTAGTATTGTATATAAATTAAAAATTAATGACTTGCTATATTATTTTAGTTGAAAAAATTGAAGATATAGTTTACAATATATGGTACAGTAGGTGAGATGTGTCAAAAAAGTTTATTATTTTTACCTTAATATTGTCGCTTTGCCTTGTGTTTACTGGTTGTGCTAACGTTACAACTAGTGTTAATTGGATAAATGGGGCAATTGTAGAAGAGATTAATATCCAACTTGACAAGGATATTATTATTCATCACGGGTACAATTATGAGGGGATTGTAGCAGATTTGTACGAAGTCAAAAATGACAAACCTAGGGGATTGTTGTGGGATTGGCTTCAAGAGGCAAAATCAAATTATGTATCAAAAGTGTACAGCGTTTTTGCTGGAAACGATGAAAAAATAATTGAATACCTTAATTTTGGATTAATTGATTCGGGCATTTCTCCTACAAGCGATGGCTTTACTTTATATCTAACATTCTCACATTTTGATTACTTTATGTTTTTCAACGATATGGAGTTAAAGCCAGGACAAACCCATATTATAGACGTGCCATTTAATGGTGAGGTAACAAAACAAGATGATGACTTGACTTCGGCATATATTCAAACGAGTACAACACTTTTTGCAGGATGTTTAGAAAAAACAGTAAATGGTGTTAACATCGTTGATAAAATCAAAGATATATTTGCAAGTAATCTTTATGTTGCTACTCCTATTGGGTTTGATGTAAGTGAAGTTGACCTAACGTACAAATTTATTACTCCATATCGTAGATTACACAGTGACGGAAAGGTGTCTAAGATTGATAATAAATATGAACATACTTGGCAAATTGACATATTGGATAGTGACCAAGAAATACATTTTTACCGAGTGTCAGCAAACTCAATTGTGTGGTATTTAGGAGCACTTGGTATAACGGTTTTGTTTTTAATAATAGGAACGGTTGTTGCCGTAATTATAGAACGCAAGAAAAGAAGGAAATTACAATGAGTAAAAGTATAAGAAATGTAGCAATAATAGCTCACGTTGACCATGGCAAAACTTCACTTGTCAACGAAATGTTAAAGCAAGGTGGGGTATTTAGAGAAAATCAAGAAGTAATGGACAGGGTAATGGATAACAATGCTTTGGAACGTGAAAGAGGTATTACAATATTATCCAAAAATGCATCATTTATGTACAAAGATGTCAAAGTCAACGTAGTTGATACACCAGGACACGCCGATTTTGGTGGTGAAGTTGAGCGTGTACTTAAAATGGTAGATGGTGTTTTGTTGGTTGTAGATGCTTTTGAGGGACCAATGCCTCAAACTCGTTTTGTTCTTCAAAAGGCACTTGAATTAAATTTGAGAGTAATTATTGTAATTAACAAGATTGATAGGCCAGATGCAAGATTAAACGAAGTGGGAGACGAAGTTCTTGAATTATTACTAGAACTTGATGCATCTTCTGAGCAACTTAATAGTCCAATTATTTATACCTCGGCAAGAAAAGGTATTGCGTCAACTTCTCCAACAGTTGCAGGAGAGAATATGGTTCCTTTGTTTGAGACGATAATTAATTATATCAAAGAGCCAGTGGTAGATAAACAAGCACCTTTTCAAATGCTTGTTAGTAATACCGAATTAAATGAATTTGTGGGCAAAATCGCAGTAGGTAAAATTACTTGTGGCAAAGCTGTTGTTAATGCACCAATAGTTGCTTGTGATTACAACAAGCCTGGATACAAAAATAATGGCAAAATATCATCTTTGTTTGTTTATGAGGGGCTTAAACGAGTTCAAAAAGAGGTAGTCGAGGCGGGGGATATCGTATGTGTTGCTGGTCTTGCTGACGTAAAAATTGGCGAAACACTTTGTGATCCAAATAAGGTCGAGCCGATATCATTTGTAAAAATCAGTGAGCCTAGTGTTGAGATGACATTCCTTGTTAACGATAGTCCTTTTGCTGGCAAAGAAGGTAAGTTCGTTACTAGTAGGCATTTAAGAGAAAGGTTATATAAAGAGGCAGCCAAAGATTTGTCACTAAAAGTTAGTGACGGCAAAACAACGGAGAGTTTTTATGTTCGAGGCAGAGGTGAAATGCACTTATCTATTCTTATTGAGAATATGCGTCGAGAAGGATATGAATTTCAAGTTAGTATGCCTAGGGTATTGTACAAAGAAATAAACGGAGTCAAATGTGAACCTATTGACCGTCTTGTGTTAGATGTGCCTGAGACCTGCGTGGGTGCTGTTATGAATAAAATGGGAATAAGAAAAGGTGAACTTACCCAAATGTCTCCTCACGCTAACAGAATGAGAATGGAATTTTTGATACCATCTCGCGGATTGTTTGGATATAAGAGCGAATTTTTGACTGATACATGTGGCGAGGGCATTATCAATTATATATTTTATGAATACCAACCATATAAGGGTGATATTGAAAGAAGAAGTGAAGGCTCACTTGTTGCTTATGAGACTGGTGAAGCAATTCAATATGGACTTTATAATGCACAAGACAGAGGCACACTTTTTGTTGAGCCGGGCGAAAAAATTTATATGGGTATGGTAGTTGGCAAAAACAACAGAAGTGATGATCTTGTGGTAAATGTTTGTAAGAAAAAACAACTATC
>CALVZT010000021.1 GCA_944372595.1 uncultured Clostridia bacterium | reverse complement strand
GCAACCCTTCTGCTCGGTTTGGTAGGCAGTATTTTTATTTATTAAACACCATAATAATATAATCGCAAGATTAGATTATTTTATTCATAAGTATCGTAATATTAAGAATATAGTGATTTATTTTGTTTTTGTTGTCGCTATGCTATAATTAAAATGTTATTATTAAAGTTTATTATAAAAATTCTATTTAGTAATTATATTTTATTGCAAAGAAGGAGCATATATGAAAAGATATTGTTTGGCGTATGGTCGCAATCTTGATTTAAAAAGGATGAAAGAAGTTTGTCCACATTGTAAATTATTTGGTAGTGGTATGTTGTATAATTGGCAAATTGCTTTTAAAAAATATATTACTATCGAGCCTAAATAGGGCGGAGAAGTCCCAGTTGGTATATGGATAATAAATAAAAAGGCCGAAAAAGAATTTGACATTATAGAAAAATTTCCAATTATGTATAGAAAAAATATGTTGATATTGCAATTAATGGCAAAGATATTAAAGCAATGGTTTACATTATGAATGATGACAATCCAACGGCTCCTGATAAAGAATATTTCGAAAGATTATTGGTAGGATATCAAGATTTTGGCTTTGATAGAAAATATCTAGATGAGGCGGTTTTAAGAATTAATAAAAACAAAAAAAGACAGTGATTTGTCTTTTTTTATTTTAAAAATTTATTTAATATTTTTTCGCGCATTTTATTATATTCTTCTTCGGTAATTAATTTATCTTCATATAATTTTTTTGCTTTTTCTAATTCTTTTGTTAATTCTTTGGTATCAGGTAATTCGGAGTCGGATGAAGTTGAGATACTTTCGGTGTTTTCATTTTTTTGTTTTTGTTTTTTTATTTGTTCGTAGTATTCTTCGTTTAGTTCTTCTTCTTTGATGCAAAACATAAATATACCCGCTATTGCACTACAAAATAGGGTAGTTAGGACACTCATTACTAATAATTCGTCTTTGTTTTTTGCTGAATCTAGTTTGTCTAGTGCTAATACGCCTATTATTAATGGAAATATCAACCAAAATTGAAATATTATTGATATCCATATAAATATTTTTGCTAACTTTTTCATATTTCACCTTAGTTAATATAATATAAACTATGTGATGATAAAATTTAAGCAAGTTAAATTTTAATTTTGCTAAACGCAAAAACACAACAAATTGTGTTCATCACATAGTATGTAAAACCATCAGTCTCACTCTTGCAAGCAAGTTCGACTTCCGATAATATAAAATATTATAATATTAGCGAAGAATTATTGTCAATAAAAAACAACCATTTAGGTGGCCGCTTCAATACTATTAATATTAGTATTATATCATAATTTTGTAAAAAAAAGAAACGAAAATTAACAGTATTTGATAAAATAATATTTAAAATATATTGTCATATATTTTGATTTAATTTATCTATGTGTTAAAATAATATTATTAAAGCAATATATTTAAATTAATTTTATTTTTTGGGGGAGGAAAAGATGAAATTATCAAAAGAAGAGCAGGCGATTTTAGATGGGGCGGAGGGCGAGACCAAAGCCAAGATAATGCGTACTATTGTTGAGTTTGGCGATGTGTTTGGAGCAAAAAGATTAGTACCAGTTACTCATGATGGGCATTTAGTAACATCATTTGGAATTGGGCTTATCAAGCCATTATTTAGAATAATGGATGAAATTATTGATGCAGGAATCAAAGCACAAAAACCATTTACAGTTGACCCACGACCAATTGATTATAAAAACGTTAAATGCAACATACTTAACAAATTAATATTTAGTAAAATTATGTATAGTCAACAAGCAAGGTATGAAGAACAATTAAAAAAGATTGGACTTAAAAATGAAGATGGATTTACTTGTACTTGTTATCATGATGAGGTTGGTAATGTACCAAAATATGGTGATATACTTTGCTGGGCAGAGAGTTCGGCCGTAGTATATGCTAACTCGGTGCTTGGGGCAAGATGTAATCGCAATAGTGGTATGCTTGATATATTCTCTTCGATTATTGGTAAAGTGCCAGAATTTGGACTTTTGACAGATGAAGGAAGAAAAGCAGATTGGATTATAGAAATCAAAACAACCAAACTCCCAGAGGCTCAAATTTTGGGTAGTGCTATTGGACTCAAAGTAATGGAAGATGTTCCGTATATTGTGGGGCTTGATAAATTTTTGGGTAAAAAATTAGATAACGATACCAAAGCATATCTTAAAGATATGGGTGCTGCATCGGCATCAAATGGTTCGGTGGGACTATATCACGTTGATAATTTAACACCTGAGGCTAAAAAATTAAAGAAAACACTTATTAAAAATAATGCTAAAACTTATGTCATTGATGATAAAGAATTGCAAAGAGTATACGATTCTTATCCTATACTTTGGAAGGATAAAGAGGCAAAGCCAAAACTATGCTTCATTGGTTGTCCACATTTATCTTCTTCGCAACTTGATACTTGGGCAGATAAAATTCTTGCCGGGCTTAAAGAAAATAAAAAGAAAAAAGTAACTGTTAGAACAATATTGACAACGGCACCAGCAATTCGTAAGGCATTTGAGAAGACGGATAAATATGTTGCTTTGAATAAAGCAGGTGTTAGAGTATCTTCAATTTGTCCATTAATGTACACAAACAATCCAATAGCGGGTAAATCTCCAATTATTACTTCTTCTAACAAATTAAGGACTTATTCGTCTTCAAGATACTATAAAGATGATGAAATTTTAAATATTATCACAGGGACAAAAAAGGCATAGGGGGATAGTGTTATGGAAAAAGAATTTAAAGGTAGAGTAATAGCAGGTGGAGATTTAGTTGGGGAGGCAATAGTGTCTCGCAATGGAGTAAACACACTTGCAACATTCCAAAAAAGTGCGCTTAAAAATGCGAAAAAGGTAATATGTTCCGATCAAAATAATCCCGATTTGTATGGCAAATTATTAACAGGGAAAATTTTATGTTTGCCAAAGACAATTGGTTCGACAACAGGTGGACTTGTAATACAGACAATTTGTTCTATGGGTATTAATCCTTCTGCAATGTTATTTTCGGAGCCAATTGATTCACTTGCATGTTCTGGTATTATACTTGCAAAAAATTGGGAAAATAGCAAAATTATTGCAATAGATAAGTTAGGCAAAAAATTTCTTGATTATGTACAAAGTGGAGATAAAATTGAAATAAAGTCTGACGGCACGGTAAAGGTTATTAGATAAAAGCATTATTGATAATGCTTTTTTTATTGCATTAATAACTAAAACATTGATATTTCTTTGTAAAATTATTTAAAATAATATATACTAACCATAGGAGACGAAAATGGATAAACTTGTAATAATTGACGGAAATAGTTTGATTAATCGTGCCTTTTATGCATTACCATTACTATCCAATAAAGATGGTGAATTTTCAAATGCGGTATATGGATTTTGTACAATGTTAATTAAGACAATCGAGGAACATAAGCCAACACATTTAGTGGTTGCATTTGATTATGGCAAAAAGACATTTAGACACGATTTGTATAAAGAATACAAAGGTACAAGAAAAGAAACTCCTAGTGAACTTAAAAGTCAATTTCCTATTCTCAAAAAAGTATTGCAATCAATGGGGATTACTATGATTGAGAAAGAGGGTATTGAAGCTGACGATATTATTGGAACAATTGCAAGCCACACCGATAAACAAACTATTATAGTTACTGGCGATAAAGATGCTTTGCAATTAATTGATAAATCTACAACTGTTTGGTTAACAAAAAAAGGTATAAGTGAAGTAGAGATAGTAGATGAGAAGGCATTAAAAGAAAAATATAATTTAAAGCCAAGTCAAATAATTGAACTCAAAGCCTTAATGGGCGATAATTCGGATAATATACCAGGAGTCTTGGGAGTTGGTGAAAAGACAGCAATGACCTTACTTGAAAAATATAATGACATTGATAACTTGTATGCAAACATTGATAAAATAAGTGGTAAGTTACAAGAAAAATTGATACAAGGCAAAGATATGGCATATCTATCAAAAAATCTTGCAACAATTAATAAAAATGTTGATATTAAGTATGATATAGAAAAATGTACATATCAATATCCTTTCAACGAGCAAGTACTTGAAATATTCAGACAGTATCAATTTAATAGTTTGTTAAAAAGAGAAGAATTGTTTAATAATGGTATTGAAAAATATAAAAAAATTAATATAAAACAGATTATTGTTGATAACAATTTTATTCTTCCACAAAACGCAAAAAGGTTTGCGATATTGCTAGATAATGAAATTAGTTTTGCATTTGATGAAAAGGTTGTTTACAAATGTCAAGAAGGTGATTTGCTAAATAAAGGTTGTGATTATCAGTTATTATTGCAAAAATTAAGTGAATTGTTAGAAGATAAAAATATTAAGAAAACATTGTATGATAGTAAAAATCTAATGCATCAATTAATAAAATACAAAATTGATGTTGAGGGAATTGATTTTGATTGTTCGATAGCAAGTTATCTTACTCGGGCAGGAGATAGAAACTTAAAATATACAGAATTATTAGACGAATATGGTCTTGATAGTGAAAATGGAGCAAGTAATTTATTTTTATTACAAGATAAGTTGCAAGAGGATTTAAACAAATATCAACTTAATGAACTTTATAGAAAAATAGAATTACCATTAATACCTGTTTTGTTTGATATGGAAAAAACAGGATTTAAAATAGATATTGATGTATTGAATAATCTTAGTGAAAAATATGATGCTGAAATAGAAGATATTAAAAAAATAATATATTTGTTTGCTGGGGAAGAGTTTAATATTAATTCACCAAAACAACTTGGAGAAATTTTATTTGATAAATTAGGCCTTGTTGCATACAACAATAAGAAAAAGTCAACTAGCATTGAAATATTAGAAGAACTTGTTGATAAACATCCTATTATTGCATTAATAATTAGATATAGGAAAATACAAAAATTAAAGACCACTTACGTTGATGCATATAAAGTATTATTAAATAAAGAAAACAGAATACATACAATATTTAATCAAACTTTAACAGCAACAGGCAGACTATCATCGTCTGAACCTAATCTTCAAAATATCCCCGTACGTGATGACGAGGGTAAAGAACTAAGAAAGATGTTTGTTCCAACAAACAAAGATGGGTATATAGTTAGTGCTGATTATTCGCAAATAGAATTAAGATTACTTGCTAATTTTTCTCGTGACCCAATACTTGTTAATTCGTTTAAAAATAACGAAGATATTCATACCCGTACTGCAAGTGAGGTGTTTAATGTACCATTTAATGAAGTTACCCCTACCCAGCGTCGTGCAGCAAAGGCAGTAAACTTTGGTATTATTTATGGAATCAGCGATTATGGTTTGGCTCAAAACGTAGGTTGCACGCGTAAAGAAGCCAAAAATTATATTGATGTATATTTTGAAAAATATCCACTTGTTAAGCAATATATGAACAAAAATATTGAACTTGCAAAAGAAAAGGGATATTCAACAACTATGTTTGGAAGAATAAGAAAAATTAATGAATTATTTTCAACAAATTATATAACTCGAACATTTGGTGAAAGGGCAAGTATGAATATGCCATTGCAAGGTAGTGCATCGGATATTATCAAAATAGCAATGATTAAAGTGTATAATAGATTATTAAAAGAAGGGTTAAAAAGCAAACTAATTCTTCAAATTCACGATGAGTTAATAATTGATGCAACAAAAGACGAATGTGAATACATTAAAAAAATATTGAAAGAAGAAATGGAGAAAGCAGTTGATTTACCAGTTAAATTAACCGTTGATGTCAATTCGGGTAAAGATTGGTTTGATTGTAAATAATATTTGTGCATATTGCATAAATATTATTTTTTTAGTTGTTATAAAAAATATAGTATATTTGCATTAAAATTAAGCATTTACATATCATATATGTATGAAAAAGTATTATATAATAGTTGGATTATTGGTTATTGTGTTAGTAATGGTGATTATTTTTTATCCAAGTTATCCATTAAAATACAAAGAATATATTATTAAGTATTCTGAAGAATATAATATTGACAAAGTTTTAGTCGCAAGTGTAATATATGCTGAAAGCAAGTTTGATGCTGATGCTCAATCTAACAAAGGAGCCGTGGGACTAATGCAAATTATGCCAACAACGGCACAAGAAATTGCAAACAATTTAAAGGAAGATTATAACAAAGATAAATTATTCGAACCCGAAACAAATATTAAATATGGTTGTTACTATCTTGGTAAGTTAATTAATCGATTTGAAAATACAGACACTGCACTTTGTAGTTATAATGCAGGTATGGGGGTGGTTAATAAATGGCTGCAAGACGAACGATATTCGACTGATGGTAAAAGTCTACAAATTATTCCGTACGAAGAGACAAAAAATTATGTTGATAAAATAAAAAACTCTTATAAATATTACGAAAACAAATTTTAATTAATTTTGTAATAATAAAAAAACAAAAAAAGACACAAAAAACAAATAAAATGTGTCTTTTTTGCTATTTTTTTACATTGATATATGCTATAATTCTTACATACTAGTACACGAGGAGAAAATTATGGACAATGTACAAGATTTGTCAAGAGAGATTGATATTAGAAAGGCAAAGATTAATTCGTTAAAAGAAAAAGGTATTTTGCCTTATGTTGAGAAATTTGATCGTACTTGCAAAATTATTGAAGCAAGAGATTTGCCTGTTGGTAGTAAAGTATCGTTATGTGGCCGTTTGACTTTTAGAAGAATTATGGGCAAATTGAGTTTTGCAGTAATTGAAGATATTGAAGCAAGAATACAAATTAGTCTTAGCCGTAACGAAATTGATGAAGATAAATATTCTTTTTATAAAACAATGGTTGACGTTGGCGATTTTATAGGAGTCGAGGGAGAGATATACACCACCCAAACTGGCGAGATTACTGTTAGAACTAAGGACTTTGTTTTGTTGTCAAAAGCAATGTTGCCTTTGCCAGAAAAATTTCATGGACTTAGCAATGTCGAGCAAAGATACCGCGAAAGATATATGGACCTTGTTAGAAATCCTGAGAGTAGAGAAGTTTTCTTAAAACGCAGTAAATTATTATCTTTTATAAGAAAATTTTTGGAAGCAAATGGATTTATTGAAGTTGAAACTCCAATTTTGCAAAGTGCAGTTTGTGGTGCTAGTGCTAAGCCTTTCTTTACAAAGCATAATGCTCTTGATAAAATTTGTAATTTAAGAATTGCTCCAGAAGTATATTTGAAGCAAGTAATCGCTGGTGGTTTTGATAGAGTATTCGAGATTGCAAAGTGTTTCCGTAACGAAGGTATGGATCCAAGCCATTTGCAAGAATTTACAATGCTTGAATGGTATGCTAGTTATTGGAATTTTGAGGATAATATCAAATTCTTCCATAAATTTTTAAATGAAGCATTGAAGGCGGTAAATGGGACTACTATTCTTGATATACAAGGTAAACAAATAGATTTTAGTAAAGAATGGAAAAGAATTAATTACACCGAAGAAGTTAATAAAATTCTTGGACTTAACGTGTTGGATTATACTGATGTAAACGAATTTAAAAAAGCAGTTGCTAAGACAAAATTGTTCGATGAAGACGAATTTGATGCTTGTAAAACTGTTGGTGGGGTAATAGATACTATTTATAAAAGAAAGATAAGAGAGAATATTATAGAGCCAACAATACTTTATAATTATCCTGCATGCTTAGTTCCACTTGCTAGAAGAAATGACAAAGACAATCGCTTAATTGATATGTTCCAAGTTCTTGTAATGGGAGATGAAATATGTAAAGCATATTCTGAACTTGTTGACCCAATAATCCAAAGGGAAGCATTAGAAGAACAGGTTAAAGCTAAAAAAAGTGGTGATGACGAAGCAATGGATCTTGATGAAGATTTCTTGCTTGCAATGGAACATGGTATGCCACCTATTTCGGGACTCGGAACTGGCATTGATAGATTAATGGCTATGATGACTGGTCAGCCATCACTTAGAGACGTTATATTATTCCCATTAATGAAATAATTGGAGGAATTATGATAACTTTATTTTGTGATAATGCATGCGATTTGTGGAAGGACCAAATTGTGTCTTGGAATGTCAAAGTATTGAACTTTGATTATATTATAGACAATGTATTGCAAAAGGACACTTTGGATACTCCCGAAGAATTAGATGAGTTTTATCAAAAACTCAAAAATGGGGCAGTTGCAACAACTAAGCCCATTTCAGAAAGAAGAATTTTAAAAATATTTGAAGATGAAGTTAAGGAAGGTAATGATGTTTTATTTATTCATATATCAAATCAATTAACTACATCTTATGATTGCTTACCCAAAATTATAGATAAATTAAAAGTTGATTATCCAGAAAGAAAAGTTGTATGTATTAATTCGCAAAATATATCAATGGGGGCAGGATTGCTTGTATATATTGCCTCAAAACTTATTGCAAAAGGCAAAAATGTTGATGAAATAGAAAAAGCAATAGAATTGCAAAAAAATAAAATCTCGTGTATGTTTGCAGTAGATAATATCGAAAACTTGCATAAAGGTACAAAACTTCCGTTGAATAAAAATATTGGTGGTAAGATGTTGGGAGTAAAACCAATAATAAAAATTAACGACACTGGAAAATTAATAAAAGTAACAAGCGTTAAGGGTCAGAAAAATTTAATTAATAAATTTTTGTTTTACATTGAAACTCTCGGCGAAAATGCAGGAGATTTTCCTATTGTGGTATTGCACGCAGGGAATGAGCAAGATGCTATAATTTTGAAAAACGAGATTGTCAATAAAGTTGGAAATGATAGTAATGTATGGATACAACCGATAGGTACTGCTGTTGGACCATATTGCGGATATGGAGCGATTGGCTTAGTATTTAGAACAAGAGGAAAATAAAAAAATGCCTAACGGCATTTTTTTTTAAAAATAATCATCTTCTGCTTCGATATTTAAAATATTAGCATTTAGTAAAACTCCACGCTTAATTGACGAAAAGCCGTATTTTTGGCGTATTTTATCAATACTTTCGTCTTTTTTGTTATTTTTTTTGTCGTTTTGATAAAAAATATTGAGTTGCTTATTATCTCCTGCGTCTATTAATGTGCTACATTTTACTCGTAGCGCTCTTATTTTTTTATCTGTATGCCAATTCCATTTTTCACTTAGTATTTCTAATGCTACTTTTGCTATTTCAGAAGCGTTTGATGTGGAGTGTTGAATAGTTTTTGCTTTGCTAACCGTGTGTAATTCGTTATCTTTTATGTCTAATGTTACACATAAACATTCAAGGCCTTTTTCTCTAAGTCGGGTAGAAGTCATCTCGCTAAGATAATATATTACCTGTTTTGCCTGATACAAATTATCAATATCTTTTATTGCTGTTGTGCCGTTGCCAATACTTTTTATTTGACGGCGTTCGTCGTATTTTGCTACCAGGTCAGGTTCGCAACCGTTTGCTATTTGATGAAGATATATACCATTTATTCCAAATTGTTCTTTTAATATACTAGGATTAAAATTTGCAAGATTACCAATAGTGTTTATGTTCATTTTTTGTAATTTTTCTACCCGATGTTTTCCCACAAACATCATTGCGTTAACTGGTAAACTCCATGCAACTGTTTTGTAATTATCTCTCGATATTATGGATACAGCATCGGGCTTTTTAAGGTCGCTTCCTAGTTTTGCAAACATTTTGCTAAATGACACACCTACTGATATGGTAAGTCCAATTTTATCTTTGACTTCTTGTCTTATTTTGTTAGCAATAGTTATACCATCACCAAATAATCTGGTGCTGTTTGTTACATCTAACCAACATTCATCTAAGCCAAATGGCTCGACATAATCGGTGTATTTAAGGTATATCTTGTGGACTTGTTTTGAAATTTTCGCATATTCCTCGTGATGTGGAGCAAGGCAAATTAGGTCGGGGCAATGTTGTTTTGCCATCCAAATGACTTCTCCCGTCGTAACTCCTTGCTCCTTTGCTAGTTGATTTTTGGCAAGAATAATGCCTGTTCTTTTGTTTGGGTCGCCTGCAACTGCTACGGGTTTGTCTTTGTATTCAGGATGGTTTTTTACTTCGACCGATGCATAAAAATTATTTAGGTCACAATGCAATATAATTTTGTCCATACCTTATTATATACTATATATCTCGATTAAAAAAATTATTTTGAAAAAGTTTTAAATATTTGTTGACAGTGCATAATTAAAGTGTTAAAATAAAGGTCAAAGAAAGTCAAACATTAAAAAGGAGGGCAAAAGTTTGTATAATTTAAGT
>CALVZT010000020.1 GCA_944372595.1 uncultured Clostridia bacterium | reverse complement strand
TATTTTTGGATTGCACAAATAATTGGTATTTTGACGGTAATTACTACCGCACTTGGACTTTTTCAAAAAGAAAAATTCAAAACCATGATTTGTTTTATGGTAAGCAACATTACTATGATGGCAACCTATTTCTTTTTGGATAGGTGGTTGTCTCTAATTTTGGTAGGAATTGCCATGATAAGAACTTTTGTATATTATTTGTATGCTGTAAAAAATAAAAATCCAAATAATATAGTATTTGCGGGATTTGAAGTAGCATTAATTATTGTCGCTATAATATTATGGAAAGATTATTTGGATTTATTAATGCTGGTTAATCTATGCCTTGTCACTTATACAACTTGGCAAGACGATATGAAAATATTAAGAATTGGCTATATAGTATCGTCAATATTGTTATTAACTTACGATATAATGGTACAAGCGTATGTAAGTGCGATCAGTGAAACAATCTTATTAATTTCTTCAATCATAGCATTTGTTAAATATAATGTTATTAATAAAATAGATAATATCGTTTTAGCATTTTATCAAGCGATATCTAATATGTATGAGATTAATATAGAGAAGAAAAGCAATTATTATACCCTATATTCAAACAAAATTGATGACGTATATAATAATTTCATTCTTGTTGAGGATTTTTCAAATTTAAAAAATATTAAAGGAGAAATATTAAATACTACAAAGAAATTAAATAAAAAGGCTGCAATTTATATAGAAGCAAAGCAGGACGATGAAATTGGTTACATAATGGAATTTGCAAGAAAAAACAAATTATTATTTCATGATGTTTGGATGAAATTAAGAACAGGTTATAATCCTGACAATAAAAAATGTTTATTGGATGACGTTGAATATCGAAGTTGTTCCGAGAAAGACAAAAAAGATATTATAAAAATATTTGATAAAGGATTTGTTCATCAATTGGGCGATAATATTTATAAATATTCCGAACAATATATAAAAACTTATGAAGAAAAAATTACCAAAGATTTTATTGATAACAAAAACGTAGTGCCTTATATGGCATATTATCAAAACAAACCAATTGCATTATTAATGTTGTATAGAAAAGGAACAAATGCCTTTTTGTGTCAAATAACAACCCTTAATCAATATAGAAGAAAAAGGGTAGCAACCCATTTAATTCAATATGCTATATCGTGTGAAAGAAAAATGGGAATAGAAGACTTTTATTTAGTAGCCGAAAAATATACTTGGCTAGAAATTTTTTATATGAAAAATAATTTTCAAGAAATATCAGAAGGTTTTTGTATTGAAATTTTATCCCAAAACAAAACAAAAAATAAATTTACTTTAATCCATAACTATTGTTCGTAAAATCCTTAAAAATAAAAAAGTTTGGCGGATATATCGTAAATGTAAAATAGAATGTCAAAATTATAATTAATCCAATAATAGCAATTACATTATAATTTTTATTTAAAGGATTTAATAATAATATAAGCCAGCACATAAAAAAAGCAAAACCGACAGAAAGTAAAAAAATAAAAATGTCAACAAATAAAATTTCGTGACCAACTATTGCTGTATAAGTGTAAAATAATATTGGGATAACTATTATTGGAGTTAATAAAGTAATAAATAAGGCAAATAAATAATTGGCATTCTTAATAAAAACTTTTCCAAAAGCAAAATATAATATCGTTGGCAAAATAGCAAGTTTTAAGTGTTCCCAGGTACTTTCATTGGCAGGGAATAATATTCCTATTATTTTATTGAAGTCACTCCATTCATAAAAAAAATGAGACAATGCACCCATAATGGATACAAATAAAAAACCTATTATACAAAAAATTAGTATTTTTTTATTTTGCATATACCACCAAAAAATGAAAAATATAATATATTAATATTATTGCCATGCTATATTTATTAAAAGCATATTTAAAAAATATATATAGTTTGTTGCTTAAATTTATAAAAACTTTTATAATATAATAAGAGGTGAATATGAGAAAAACAAAAATAGTTTGTACTCTTGGTCCAGCGAGTAATTCATATAATCAAATATTAGCTTTAATCAAAGCTGGTATGAATGTTGCCCGTATCAATATGAGTCACGGGGAGTTATCTTCTCATAAACAAGTTATAGACAATATAAAAAAAGCAAGACAAAAATCAAATATGCCTTGTGCGATTATGATTGACACGAGAGGACCAGAGATTAGGATAGGGGAATTTGAAAAAGGCAAAGAAACATTAATCAAAGGTCAACAATTTATCTTAACAAGCAGAAATGTTGTAGGGAATAATGACTGTGTTTCTTTAAGAGATAAGTCTATAATAAATAATATTAATATAGGACAAAAAATATATATTAATAATGGACTAGTGGAATTAAAAGTAAAGACCAAAAACGAAACTGATTTAATTTGCAAAGTTATTATAGGGGGAGAGGTAAGCAACAACAAAAGCATTAGCATTCCCAAAGTTGCCTTTGACATTCCATATATAAGCGAAATAGACAAAGAACACATAAAATTTGCACTTGAGCAAGAAGCAGAATATCTTGCACTATCTTTTGTATCTAATGCAGAAGAAATAAAGTCCGTGAAAGAACTTATTGGAGACAGCAAAATAAAGTTAATTGCCAAGATAGAGAATGCACAAGGTATAAAAAATATTGATAAAATTTTGGAAGCATGTGATGGTATTATGGTAGCGCGCGGCGATATGGGTACAGAAATAGCCCTAGATAAAGTACCACTAATGCAAAAAGAACTGACATCTCATGCATTAACTTATGGGAAAATTAGCATCACCGCTACTGAAATGTTGGAGTCCATGACTTATAACAGGCGACCAACAAGGGCAGAAGTATCTGATGTTGCTAATGCTATTTATGATGGTACAAGTGCCATAATGTTGTCGGGTGAAACCGCTGTTGGAAAATATCCAATAGAAACAGTAGCAACAATGAGTAAAATTGCACAATCTACCGAAGAATCTATTGATTATCATAGTATAGATGTGCCTAGTAACCAAGACACAATAAGTGATTCGGTTGCATATTCAGCTGTTAATACGGCAAGTTTTTTGGGGGCAAAAGCAATAGTAGTATATACTATGAATGGTGTAACTGTGCCCAAAGTTGCTCAATTTATGCCTCATTGTCCAATAATTGCTGTAACGCATGATAATATGTGTTATAATCAATTAGCACTAGTTTGGGGCACTTATGTAATTAAAGAAAAACTTTTAAAAAGAAATTACGATATGTTTAAATATGCTGAGGAATGTGTTAAAAAATTAAAAATTGCAAAATCGGGCGACAAAATAGTTATAACGGCAGGATCTCCAGTTGAAGCCAGGGGAGAAAGCAATTTAATAAAAATATCAATTGTTGATTAAGGAGAAAGTTGTATGATATTAGATGAAATAAAAAAAGCCAATGTCGAGGCAATCAAAAGCAAAGATACAAATGCAAGGAGTATATTAAGCGTTGTTATCAATAAAGCAATGCAAGAAACAATCAAAAAAAGAGCAACAGGTGGACAATTGGTTGATGCCGATCTTGTTGCTATTATTCAAAAAACTATAAAAGAATTAAATGAAGAAAAGCTTAATTATGAAAAAGTTGGTAATATCCAAAATTGTAAGGCGATAGAAGAACAAAAGCAACTTATCGAGAAATATTTGCCTCAAATGATGACGGATGCTGAAATCAGAGACGTTATATTGAGCCTTGACGATAAATCAATACCTTTTGTAATGAAATACTTTAAAGCCAATTATAACGGAAAATGCGAAATGGGTAGAGTCCAACAAATATTAAAAAGTTTATAAAAAAAACAACTGTCAGTTGTTTTTTTTAAAACCTTGATTTGCAGTACGGACAATATTTGCGTTTATCCATATCAATCAAAGGAGCACCACAATTTGGGCATTTATACGAACCTGCTTGGTATTTGTCTTGATTAATTGTTAAGGTGTTGTTAATAAATTTGTAGCCCGTTAAATATTCCTTCTTCATAAGGGTATTTATTGAACTAATTACTCTTTGTTTGGATATTCCTAACATTGCAGATATTTCATCTATATTGGTAATTTTTTCGTTAACAATAACTTTTAGTATCGATTTGTAACTTAATAAATTAGCATACCACATCCAAAGCATTGGCGAACCATAGAATCCTAGAACGGTACATACTATGGGCAAAGCCAACAACTGTGGGATATGTATAGCTGATAAAATTATGCCAGGAATTCCTACAACTAGCATTATTGATGCTATTATTGATATGGTTAATGCTTTTGATATGTCTTTATTAATATTATTCATTGTTACCCCCATACTATTGTACTATAAAATGAAATTTATCTCAACTAGAAATGTATATTTGTTTATCATTGATTGACACAATTAATAAATATTTGATATACTTGTGTCTATAAAACATTAAGGTGATGTATGTGGAATCAAGATTTATATAACAAAGTAATAGATTTCGCTGGCAAAGCACATGGAAGCCAAACCGTTATTGATGGTGGGACTTCTTATGTTGTTCATATTGCCAAGGTAGCATCAGAAGCAGAGAAATTGATAGCAACAGGTAATTTTTTTGGTAATCCAGATTTGTTAATTGCTGTTGCTCTTTTGCATGATGTATTAGAAGACACAGATGTTACCTATGATCAACTTAAATATATGTTTGGAGAGACAACCGCTGATTGTGTTAAAGCATTAACTCGAAACAAATTTTTGGATGAGAAGGGCAGTATTGTTAAAATGGCAAGTTTGATTGACTCGATTGAAAGGATAAAAAAGCAACCAATTGAAACTGCAATGGTTAAAATGTGTGATAGGATTGTTAATCTACACAATATTCCACACAGTTGGACGGAAGCCAAAGTCAATCAATATAAACTTGAATCAGAGGTAATATTGAAAGAATTAGGATTTGCTAATGAATATCTAAAAGAGCGTTTGAAAGAAAAAATTGACAATTATCTATACATAAATGATTAATAAATGCAAAAAATACAGATATGAAAAAGTCTGTTTTTTTTATTTTTTTCATTATAATTGCACTAAATTTTATTGTTGCACCTACTTGTGCCTTTGCTGAAAATAAGACACCTAAAATTGCTTTTGTTATAGATGACTTTGGTCAAGATCGTGCAGGTGTGGAACAAATGCTAAATCTAGACATTCCTTTGACATGTGCCATAATACCATTTATGGAACATTCCATAGACGATATGAAAATGATAATAAAGAATGGCAAGGAAGCAATATTACATATGCCAATGGAAGCTGATCAATATCTACCAGAAAGTTGGTATGGACCTAAGATGATTAAAAATAATTATGATTCAAAACAAATTAAGGAAGTTATGCAAGAGTGTATTGATTCTTTGCCTGATATTAAAGGTGTTAATATTCACATTGGCTCTGGTGTATCACAAAATGAGAAGCAAATGATGGCAGTAATGGAGGTAGTAAAAGACAACAATTTGTACTTTTTGGATAGTAGAACATCAGACAAATCGGTTTGTAATGAGGTAGCCAAAGAGTTAAAAGTTGATTATCAATATAGAGATGTATTTTTAGAAAAAACAAAGCATGCAGAGTATAACCATATTGTAAGTCAAATTCAAAAGGCAATTGACATAGCAAAATCAAATGGCAAAGCTGTAATAATTGGGCACGTTGGGCCAGAAGGGGGAGAAGTCACTGCAAAAGCAATAAAGGATAGCATACCTTCTATTAAAAATGCTAATGTTGAAATTGTCCCACTTAGCCAAATTGTTAGCATTAATGCCTATAAACAAGATAAATAGTCTTTGTTAATATAAGAAGGTGGAATATCTAGTATCGAATATGCACCACACTTTATTTTTGGAATTGCATTTATAAAAGCAAGTAATATTTTTGCTGTAAATTGAGGATTGCTTATCATTTTGACTTCATTAATTATTAAATTATTTTCATCTATGGATATAACCTTACCGGCGTGATACATTTTTTCTTTTAATTTAGAAATTTCTTTTGGAGATGAAAAATATATCTCAACTCGTTGGTCCTTAAAATAATAAGGCATATTTCTTATTTCTTTTTCTATTTTTTCTTTTGTTTTTTCTTCATCTACGGCGACGTAACACAGCCTAAGATGTTTTTGATTTTGTGCTATGTTATAGTTTTTGCTGGTTGCAAGTTTTACAATTTTAGGATCTGGTACTGTGTATTGAATTGCGTCTAAAACTCCGGGTATTTGTCTAAGTGCATCACTATGACCCTGACTTACTCCTTTGCCCCAAAAAACATTAGTTTTGCCTTGTAAAATTGTGTTTCCTAATAATTTATATAGGCTAAACAATCCAGGATCCCAGCCACACGAATATATAGCAACATGATTATTACTTTTGGCTATTTTATCAAGGTTGCTAGCATGTTTTGATATAAGTTCATGAGTATCAAATGTGTCTATAATATTAAAGTTTTGTAATACTTCGGCACTTTGCCACATTAAATCGTTTTTTGAGCCTCCGCACATTATCATAATGTCTATTTTGCCAATATAATCGTTTATTTTGCTATAATTTTTTATTGGTGTTAAGAATTTACTTTTGACATTTCTTCTGCTAAAAATAGCAATTAATTTATATTTGTCGCTTGAATATATTTCTTTTTCTACGGCGTGACCCAAATTGCCGTACCCTACTATACCTATTTTTAATTTCATAAAAAACCTCTTTATTAACATTATTTATGAAGAAGTTAATAAAAAGGTTAAAAAAAGATGCATGTGCATCTTAATGTCTATCGGTAATGTTATCTATAGCAATTACAAGTGCTATCATAAATGGAGCATCATCTGGATTATCAACATCAATTTCGAATGCATCTACGAACACAGTAAAGTTTCTTTTGATTGTTCCTATTATTTCTCCATTTTTTATAACCTTAAAGTTCCAACCAAATATTGTACCATCAATCTTTATTTCGTCTTGTGTGCCTTGTACCGAATAATCGTTCTTTAATCTCAATTTTCTTTTAACGGTTACAATTTTTTCGCCATCGGCATCATAGATAAAAGCACTTTTCAAGAAAAAATGCCAATATTTGTTTCTTACTCTGTACAATACATTACCGTCCAAGTCACAAATACGTTTCTTTCTTGTAATTGAGAATATTTTGCCTTTAACTTTGTATACTGGTTCGTTATTCTCATCAAGTACTTTGGAACTCCCTCCAATTGACCCAAATTTGTTTTTTACATATAACTTCATTGTTTTTCTCCTTATCTAAAAATTAAATATAATGTTATTCCAATTGCTATTATAGCCCAGGAACAAAATTTGAATGTAAGTGCAATTTTTCTTCTTTTGTTAATTTTTTCGTTATAGATATATTTATTAGATTCATTATCGTCAAAATTACCTTCTTTACAGGTTAATGCCTTAGCGTCTTTTTTCTTATTCTCAAATATCAGATCAATTACAGTTTTTTCTTGTAATGCGATTTCTCCATTATATTGCAACTGATACGCATTCCTTGCATATGGAACATCAAATATACCAAATATACTAATTACATAATACAACAAGTAAATCAAAAACCAATATTTTGTATCAAACTCGTGAGGTAGAGTATATATTGAAATTTTAACCTTTTCTTTTTCGCTAGAATAGTTTGCGACCAAACTACCAAATTCATTTTTCTTTAACTTAATTTCTTTATCATCAATTTTGACTATTGGTCTAAAAGATGCTTGATTTCTAAGTTTTAATTGTAATGTATTCATTATGCCTTACCTCCTAATACAATAGGTACGACAATTATTGCAATTATAAATATAACTGCAAATACACTCAATGCAATTAATCGGCTCTTTGACGATGGGTTATCCTTATCAAAGAACAAGAAGATTGCCGATGCCACAAGTAGTATTCCAGTAATCGCTGCTACCCAAGGAAATGCTTTAACAAGTTGTTCTAATAGCAACAAAAATTTTTCATTTGTGGAAATTTTGAATGCCCCTGATAAAAAATTTCTAAATCCAGCATCAGTTAATGCTAAACCCAGTGTACATACAACACTAATAAATGCAAAGCATATTACGAATAGGAATATAACAATCCAAAGTAAACCTGTTATAGCTGCCGCGAAGCATAAAATCAACCCAAATATTCCTATGTTGAACAGTATGGCACCAAGGTGTCCCATTATTCGTCGTTTAACTTGACTATTTATCACAATGACTCCTTAAAATATTATATTTTCATAATATATTAATTATTAACAATTGTCAAATTATACCATACAATATTTAAGAATTATTATCGTTTTTTATCAAAAATAATTAATTTTATGATACAGCAACTTTAAACAATGCCCATTATGGTGCATATTATGTAATGTAACCTATACATACTCAAATGGGTATGTAGGAGGTTAATATGTGTCAAAATAATTGTATGTTATTATTTTGTTGCTTTTATGCAATAAATTGTTATAGAATGTCTTGTAATTATTGCAATAATTATTATTGTAATAATTGTAACAATTATCAATGTGGTAATTGTTATCGATACGGCAATTTTTGGTAACACAATTAAGATTTTATAATAACTATTATAAGAATACTATTTATTGATAGTGTTCTTTTTTTATGAAAACAATCTAAATGTTTTTAGTTTGAAAAAATAATAAACTTGTGTATAATGATGTTATGAAAGTAAATATTATATGTGTTGGTAAAATCAAAGAAAAATATATTAGTGAAGGTATTGCTGAATATCAAAAGAGACTGTCTAAATTTTGTGATATAAAAATTATTGAAGTGGACGAATTTAGTCAAGAAAAATCTATTACAAAAAAAATTGCAAGTGAAAGCAATTTAATTATAGAAAAGTTATCAGGCTTTATAATTACTCTTGATAGAAATGGTCAAGAATTATCAAGCGAACAGATAGCGCAAAAGATTGAAAAAATTAAATTATTGGGCAAAAGTGAAATTTCTTTTATAATAGGTGGTTCTAATGGCGTATCGAAAGATTTACTACAAAAAAGTGATTTACCATTGTCGTTTGGTAAAGTTACGTATCCCCACCAATTGTTTAGATTAATTTTGATAGAACAGATATATCGAGCTTTTAGTATAATTGAAGGATTACCTTATCACAAATAAAGGAAGAACATATGGAAGAAGCAAAATTCACAAAAAACGATAAGGGTTTTGTATGTCAGTGTTGTAAAAGTAAAGTTGAACCGCTGGGTTATACATCTCGTGACCATTGCCCTAAATGTTTATGTTCCTTGCACGTTGATATTAATCCAGGAGATAGAAATAACGATTGTCATGGTTTAATGATACCAATTGATATTAATTATTCTCAAAACAAAGGATATATCATTAAATATAAATGCTCGAAATGCGGAGCAGTACATAACAATAAAATGGCAAGTGACGACGATTTTAAAACTGTTTTGAAAGTAATGAACAAAACATATGATGTTAATGATTTTATAAATAAAAAATAAATTATGTGTATGGGGAGTTTGGTTTTGAAAACAATAATTATCTATGGTACAGAATGTGATGACAAGACGGCGTGGATACCTTGGTTAAAAGAACAACTAACTAGTGCGGGGGAGGGGTATTCTAATTGTTTGATACCCAACTTGCCTACACCAGAAAATCAAAATTTCAAAAGTTGGTCAAAAATTTTAAATAATACAAAAATAGATGAAGACGATATTATAGTAGCGTGGTCAACAGGGGCAATATTTATAGTTAGATATTTGTACGAAAATAAGTTAAAAGTTAAAAAACTCATCTTAATTAGTGGATTCAACAATTATATTGGTAACGTACCCGCGGTTGACAATATTAACAAAAGTTTTTTTATGAAAGATGAATCGGTTGCTTGTGACATAGCAAACGAAATAATATGTATTAAAAGTGATAATGACCCTTTTATAACTCAGGATGCATTGAATGATTTTGCAGACAAATTGGAAGCAACCATAATTAATATAAAAAACGGAGGGCACTTTAACTTAAACGCTGGTTACGACAAATTTCCACAATTGCTTGATATTATTTTAAATAAGTAAAACCGTAAAAAACGGCTAAAATAGTAATGTTAATATTATTTTTTTAATTAATAAATTTATAATTTTGGTTAAAAAAATAAAAAACATAATCAACTAAGGAATAAATATGAATATAGGATTTGATATAGATAATGTAATAACCTGTTTTGATAAAGCAATATTAAGCGAGTTTAAAAAGCAAGATAAGAAAAACGCAACAATGGTATAATTAACAAAAATGCACAACATATTAATTATGGTATGTTTGATTGGTCCAAAGAAGAAGTTGATGAGTTTTATAACGACAATATGGAAAGGATTGCTCAAAACTTAAAAGTGCAAAGAAGATGTAAATATTATTTAAAAAAATTAAAAAAATTAGGGCATAAAATTTTTTTAATAACCCATAGGATCATAATATAAAAATTATAAAGTTTTGTCAAATTAATTAAAAAACAACCGAAATTAGTTCAATTTCTTTTTAGGATTATAATATAACGCTCTTAAACTATTTAAAACCGCAATAAGCGTCACACCAACATCGGCGAA
>CALVZT010000019.1 GCA_944372595.1 uncultured Clostridia bacterium | reverse complement strand
CGAGATGAATTAACGAATAAATTAATATCTCTTGGAGCAGAAGTTGTATCGAGTGTATCCAAAAACACTTCACTTGTTATAGTTGGAGAAGCCCCAGGAAGCAAATTTCAAAAAGCAAAAGAATTGGGCATTGAAATTATTGATGAGGATAAATTGCTAGAATTATTAAAAAAATAAAAAAATACTTGAAATATTTATATATATTTGCTATTATATATGTTAGTAAAAGAGGTGATTTATTATGATGCTATATCCAGAAATAGAAAAAATGGCAAAAAAAGTAGGTAATGATTATATATTATCTTGTCTAGTTGGCAAAAGAGCAAAACAACTCGAAAGAACTATTCCAGAAATTATAGAAAATTCTGACGAGAAGGCAATTTCTCTTGCTGCAAGAGAAGTTGAAGCAGGCAAGATTATACCATCAAAAATCAAAGAATAAGAGGTACAATGTACGCACAAGTAATAGTAGATATATTAAACAGTAATGTTGATAAAATATATGATTACAAATTAGATGAGCACTCTATTACATCAATTGGTAGTAGAGTGCTTGTTCCGTTTGCAGGAAGAAATGTCGAAGGTTACATTGTGTCTGTTAGTCCAACAACTTTTTATGATCAAGCCAAAATAAAAAACATAATCAAATTTCTTGATAAAGAACCATTGCTTAATGAAAAAATAATTAAGTTAGCATTCTATATGAAAAAGCGATTTAATATAAGAGTTGCCGACGCAATAAGATTATGTTTGCCTCCACAAGTCCGTTCGGATATGGGAGCAAAAGAACAAATAATAGTTAGATTAAAAGAAAATATTAATTTATCATCAATAAGAGCAAATGCTACCCAGCAAATTGCACTTATAAAATATTTACACGAAGTTGGTAGTGCGGATAAAGTTGAATTAGTTAAAAAATTTGGTTTACCTGCGTTTAAAAAACTTGATAGTTATGATTTTTTTGAAACACAATCTCAACAAAAATTTAGCGAGCCAATTAATAAGTTTTCAGTAGAAAAAAAAGTTATTAATTTAACTGATTTACAAAAAAATGCAGTTAATGAGATATTATGTGATAGAAATAGTATTTTTCTATTACATGGTGTTACAGGTAGTGGAAAAACAGAAATTTATCTTAATTGTATCGAGCAGGTGCTCAGAGAAGATAAAACGGCAATTATGTTAGTTCCTGAAATTTCTTTAACACCACAAATGTTAGGAAGATTTAGAAATAGATTTGGTGATAATGTAGCATTACTTCATAGTATGTTATCTCCAAGACAAAGATTTGACGAATGGTATCGCCTTAAAACTGGTAAAGCAAAAATTGCTCTTGGGGCTCGTTCATGTATTTTTGCTCCTCTTGATAATATAGGATTAATAATTATAGACGAGGAACATGACACAAGTTATTTTAGCGAAAGTAATCCAAGGTATTATACTCATGAAGTAGCAAAGTATTTAGCAAAATTATATGATTGTCCGTTAATTTTAGGAAGTGCTACACCATCTATTGAAAGTTATTACAATGTCAAAATTGGCAATTACAAATTAATTGAATTGCCAAATAGAGCAAATAGTAGTGAGTTGCCAAAAATACAGATAGTTGATATGTTAAGCGAAATTCGTAATGGTAATAATGGTATATTTTCTACCGCATTTTTATTGGCCCTAGATGAATGCATTAGTAATAAAAAACAAGCAATGATATTTATTAATCGAAGAGGATATTCTTCATTTGTTATGTGTAGAGAATGTGGTTATGTTCCAAAATGTGAAGATTGTGATGTTTCGCTTGTATATCACAAAGATGAGAATATGTTAAAATGCCACTATTGTAGCAAAAGATATAAAGCTCTCGACAAATGCCCAAATTGTGGCAGTGATAGCATAAGATTTGGAGCAGTAGGCACTCAAAGAATAGTAGATGAATTGCAAAAATTATATAGTAATGTTAAGATATTGCGTTTAGATAATGATGCAACATCTCAAAAAGATAGTTATATCAACATTTTACAAGAATTTAATACAACAACACCTGCAATACTAGTTGGAACACAAATGATTGCCAAGGGGCACGACTTTAATAATGTTACTTTGGTTGGTATAATTGATGCTGACCTTAGTTTGCATTTTAGTGATTTTCGTGCAACAGAAAGGACTTTTCAGTTAATTACACAAGTTGCAGGTAGAGCAGGAAGAAGTAAATACGAAGGGAAAGTTATTCTGCAAACATATTATCCTAAACACTACGTTTATCGTTGCGTTGCAAATTATGATTATAAAAGATTCTTTGATAAAGAAATATCGCTAAGGGAAACGACACATTTTCCACCTTTTGCAAAAATTGTAAGAGTATTGATAACATCGCTGAATGATGAAAAAGCATATAAAATAACGAAAGATATTTATGATAAAATTAATTTAATCAAAAAAGATTATACAAACGATTTTATATATTTGCAAGCAATGAAGTGTCCAAAAAAACGTATTCAAAAAAAATATAGATACGAAGTACTTATGAGAATATTTAACAAAAATTACGTAGATATAATTGATAGAATATACAAAGTAACACAAAACACCATAAAAGATGTTAGTATATTTGTAGAAGAAAATCCACAGGTATTAAGTTAGGAGTGATTATGGCAATAAGAAATATTTTAAAAGCAAGCGAGCACAATGAATTTTTAAGAAAAAAGTCAAAGATTGTTAATGATGTTAAGAGCATATATGATTTGCTTGATGATTTGTGGGAAACGTTACACCATGCAAATGGTGCAGGACTTGCTGCTCCTCAAGTAGGAATACTTAAACGAGTAGCGGTTGTAGAAATTGATGGCTTAAAACTTGAACTTATTAACCCTATTATTATTGAAAAAAGTGATGAACAAGTAATACAAACAGAGGGTTGTTTGAGTTTTCCAAATCAATGGGGTAAGGTAGCAAGACCTAAGATGGTAAAAGTAGAAACTCTTGATAGACAAGGCAATAAAAAGACTATTACAGCAACTGATTGGCAGGCTCGTGCAATTTGTCACGAAGTAGAACACTTAGACGGTATATTATATGTTGATAATGTATTAGAGGAGGAGTAATATGAGAGTTATTTTCTTGGGTAGCCCAGATTTTTCTGCAACTGTATTACAAGCTTTAATTTTATCAAAACATAAAGTAGTCGGTGTAGTAACTAACCATGATAAACCCGCAGGAAGAGGACATAAACTAGAAGCAACACCAGTCAAAATTTTAGCTCAAAAAAATAATATTCCAGTATATCAATTTACAAAGATAAGACTAGAAGGAAGCATATTAAAACAATTAAATGCCGATATAATGGTGACGGCGGCTTTTGGGCAAATTCTTAGTCAAGATAATATTAATATAACTCCAAATGGAATATTAAACGTTCATGCATCATTACTACCAAAATATCGTGGTAGTAGTCCAATACAATGGTCAATAATCAAAGGAGAGACTAAGACTGGTATTACGATTATGCGTACGGATGTTGGCATTGATACAGGAGATATTTTATTACAAGAAGAGATTGATATTAAACCAAAGGAAACGGCAGGAGAGTTGTTTGTAAGATTAGCAGATTTGGGTGGTAAATTAATTGTTAAAGCATTAGATATGATTGAGAACAAAACAGCTAAATTTTATCCACAAGAGCATTCAAAAATGACTTATTATCCAATGTTAAAAAAAGAAGATGGTTATATTAATTTTGATAACAATTCATCTGAAATAGTTAATTTAATAAGAGGACTTAATCCTTGGCCAGTAGCATATTTTTTGAGTAACGGTGAAAAAATTAAGGTGTATTCCGCCAAAGAAATCAGTTTAGACAACACCTATTATAAAAATTTAACACCTAAATCAATAATATTTGCAGATTCAAAAAATGGGCTTGTAATTAAGACAAAAGACGGTGCTATTAGAATTGAATTATTACAAGCACCAAACGGGAAAAAATTAGATGACAAATCTTATCTAAACGGTAGAAAAATAGAGGTAATTGATTGAGTTATTTTAATGATGCATTTTTAGTTTTAAAGGATATAATGATAAATAAAAAATATTTATCACCAGCTTTGTCAAGCGTAAAAACTAATAACCGAAATATGGTAACTCAATTAGTATATGGGGTATTGGAAAACAACATAAAGTTGAACTATATAATTTCTCAATTTGTTAAAAAAATTGATGACATACAATTACAAATTATATTAAACATTGGAACATATTCATTAACAGAGTTAACTAATGTACCAAATTATGCAATAGTGAATGAATGTGTCAATGTATGCAAGAAAAATAAATTATTTAAATATACCGGACTTGTTAATGCTTGTTTAAAAAAAGTTGCTCAAAATAATTATGCTTTACCGGAAAATAATGAAAATCCACATAATTTATCGATACTTTATAGTAAGCCAATTTGGTTTATTCGAAAACTTATTAAAAGATTTGGTATTGAACAAACAAAGAAAATAATAATAAATAGTAAGAGTAATAACACAATACGTATAAATCAAAATTTAATAATGGCACAAGAATTTAAAAATTTATTATTAAAAAATAATGTTAAGCATGAAGACACGATTTTAAATAATGTGCTAATAGTTGATGAAAAAGATATTAAAAATATAGATAACTCCCTATATACGCATCAAAGTTTAGGTTCGGTATTAATTGTTGATTGTTTTAGCAACGACAATCCATCAACAATACTTGATTGTTGTGCTTCACCAGGTGGAAAAGCAATTTATATGGAAGAAAAATTTAATTGTACTGTTGTTGCATGTGATATTCACCAACATAGAGTTGAATTGATTAAAAAATATGCAAATAGATTAAAAGCAAAAAATATTGTGGCAACGCTTCAAGATTCGACTATAACAAATAGCAATTTTATAAATAAGTTTGATAAAATTTTGTGTGATGTTCCTTGTAGTGGCTCGGGCACATTTATATCAAAGCCAGATATTTTTTTAGATATGCAAGAAGATTTTAGCGAGTTGAATAATATTCAATTACATATATTAAATAATTGTTGTAAATATTTAAAAAATAATGGGGAACTAATATATTCTACTTGTAGTATTTTGGAAGAAGAAAATGACAATATAATTAAAAAGTTTTTAAATGAGAACAAAGAGTTTTATGTAGAAAAAGTTGCGTTACCAATCAAGAGTTATACTACTCAATTTGGTACAACTATGTTGCCTAATATTAGTGGTACGGAAGGATTTTTTGTTACAAAACTAAGGAGAAAATAATGGATATTCTTTCATTATCATATAACGAGTTGGTTGAATATGTGACTAAACTTGGACAGCAAAAATATAGAGCTGGTCAAATTTTTAGTGCAATTCAATCTGGTAAAAAAATCAAAGATATTACAACCATTTCAAAAGATTTAAAAGAAAAATTATATGAAAATTTTACTGATACAAATCTTGAAATATTTTCCTCAAAGCATACCAATAAGACCACTAAGTTTTTATACAAATTATGTGATAATAATATAATTGAAGGGGTATTGATGGAGTACAATCACGGCAAGACATTATGTGTATCAACACAAGTTGGTTGTAATATGCATTGTGCCTTTTGTGCTTCGGGAATTGATGGGCTAATTAGAAATCTTTCTGCTGGGGAGATATTAGCACAAGTAATTGAAGTTAATAAATTTTTGGGCGGAGATATTAAAAATCGTCAAATTACAAATATTGTTTTAATGGGCAGTGGTGAACCCCTTGATAATTATGATAATGTTATCAAATTTTTACACAACGTAAATGATGAAAATGGTATAAATATCAGTATAAGAAATATATCGTTGAGTACTTGTGGTCTTGTTAAAAAGATATATGATCTAGCTGATGAAAATTTGGGAGTAAATCTAAGTTTGTCATTACATGCTAGCAATGATACTATTAGAAAACAACTTATGCCTGTTGCTAATGCTTATTCAATTAAAGAAGTGTTAAATGCATGTAAATATTATTTTGACAAAACTGGTAGAAGATTTATAATTGAATATATAATGATTGATAAAATTAATTCTAGCTTAACTCATGCAAAAGAATTAGTAAATTTACTTAAAGGATTGACTTGCCATGTTAATTTGATTAAAGTTAATCCAATTAAAGAAAAAGCATTTTTCCCTCCGAGCAAAAAACAAATATATGAATTTGAATATTACTTAAACGCAAACGGTGTTAGTGCTACTGTTAGACGCACGTTAGGAGATGATATTGACGGAGCATGCGGTCAATTAAGAAGAAAATTTTTGAATATTTAGGAGAAAATAGGTTGAAAGGTCTAGTTGTAAAAAACATATCCAATAAATATACAGTTTATGCTTATAACAAAATATATACTTGCGTGGGAATGGGTAAACTCAAAACTAATGATATAATCAAAGTTGGGGACAAAGTTGAATTTGAAAAATTAGATAATACAAAGTTAACTGGTCGCATAACATCAATATTGCCTCGCAAAAATAATCTAATAAGACCGCCTGTTGCTAATATTGATTTATTGGGAATAGTTGTAAGTAAATCCCCAGCACCTGACTTTATGCTTATAGATAAGTTAATTGTATTTGCCCTTATAAATAATATAACTCCTGTTTTGTGCATTAATAAAGATGATTTAAATAATAACTCAGATAGAGAATACATATTATCTCAATATAAAAATGTAGTAAAGAAAATAGTATTTGTAAGTGCAAAAACCATGTACGGTATTGCCGAATTAAAAGCCATTATAACTAATAAAACAATAGTTTTTGCAGGACAATCCGCTGTTGGTAAATCCTCATTAATTAATGTAATAATGGAAGAAAATATATTAACTGGTGATTTGTCAGAAAAAACACAAAGAGGAAAGCATACGACAAGACATTGCCAACTTTACTTTAAAAATAAAATTAAAATCATGGATACCGCAGGTTTTAGTAATTTTGAAATAGATTGCGATTATCATAAACTAGCATTATTATATCCAGATTTTCCAGTAAATAAGTGTAAATATGATATGTGTTCACATACAAAAGAAGAGGAAAAAGATTGTGCAGTCAAACAATTAGTCAAAGCGAAAAAAATTAATCAAGAGCGCTATAATCGTTATGTTAAATTATACAATGAATTAAAAAATGGTAAACCGCAAAAAATCAATTACAAAAGGAAGGGTAGTAAATAATGAAAATTTCTGTTTCAACCAATCCGCCAAAAAGTGAAGATTTGTTTGATTATATAGGCTGTCTTAATACACTTGGAATAGATAGCATACATTGCGATGTTATGGATGGAATATTTGTTCCAGCTACTACGTTTAATTATAAAACTATAAAGGAAATCAGAAAAGTTACCTCATTACCACTGGATGTGCATTTGATGATTTCTAATTTAAAAACTATAAAAAAATATATTAAAGCAGGTGCTGATTGTATTACAATACACTTTGAGGCATTAAAAGATATTGCTCATGGGCAAGCACTACTTCTTAAAATTAATAAGATGGGTATAAAAAGTGGTTTGGCTATTAATCCACAAACAAAGGTAGATGATATTATTCCTTTGCTTTCTTACGTCAATCAAATAGTTGTAATGACAGTGGAGCCTGGTAAAAGTGGTCAAAAAATGATTATTGAATGTCTTAATAAAATTAAACAAATCAAAAAACAATTAAAAATTCTTGGAATAAATGACGTAATGATTATGGTTGACGGCGGAGTAAATGATAAAAATATTGCTCTTGTTAAAAATGCCAAAGCAGATATTGTTGCAGTAGGTAATTATTTGTACAATTCTAATAATCGTTTTGAAGCCGTCGAAAAGTTAACAAAAGTTTAACCATCTTCATACAATATTATAAACAATTTACATAGGGGGCATTATGAAGATATATTGTATAAAGGCACCAAAGGGTTTAAGAACAATTCTTAAATTTATATTTAAAAAACAATTAATAAAAGCATAGTTTTATGTCTTTTATTTTTGTGTGCATATTATATATATAATATACGATTATTGGACAAGCACTAATTTATATAAATGTATTGTAATTTAGTTGATTTTTTGACTATAATATTGTATGATTATTACGTATCAAAAACATTAAAGGTTGGATAATATGTCTGTAAAGACTTCAAATGCATACGGTGATATTACGATAACTGATGAGGCAATCGCTGTGGTTGCTGGTTTTACTGCGCTTGATTGTTATGGGGTTATCGATTTGGTTGCCAAAAAAGCTATTGATAGTTTTCCAGAATTATTTCATAAACAAGCACTTAATCGCGGTATTAAAATTACTACATTAGGTAATCGTATTACAATTGATTTGTCGGTTATTTTAAAATATGGTATTTCAATAAGCGCTGTTGCCGACTCTCTTAAAAAAGCTGTTAAATATAGCGTAGAGAAATTTACCGGTATGATAGTTGAGAGTGTTAATGTTAATGTAATTGGTGTAAGAGTTTAACCGTTCGTCGGAGGAATAATGATCAAGAGTATTAATGGTGCGACTTTCCGAAAGATGATTTTGGCGGCCGCCAACTTATTAGAAGAAAATAAAAAGTTTGTAGATGCATTAAATGTTTTCCCAGTACCCGATGGTGATACTGGTACTAATATGTGTCTTACATTTAAATCAGCAACAAAAGAAGTTAATAATTGTTTAAATAACAATTTAGACGCATTAGGTGAAGCCCTTACCAAAGGTGCACTAAGAGGCGCTCGTGGTAATTCGGGTGTTATTTTGTCTCAAATTCTCAAAGGACTTTCTACTGTTCTTGTTAGATGTAGCGAAATTTCTACCAAAGATTTTGCTAAGGCATTAAAAGAAGGTGCAGACGTAGCATATCAAGCCGTTACTAAACCCAAAGAAGGTACTATCCTTACTGTTATTAGAGTTATGGCCGAAACAGCATTGTCTGCTTGCAAAAAACAAAGTGATTTTGAAACATTTTTAAAGACTGTTCTTGATTCGGGTGAACAAATTTTGCAACAAACCCCAGAAATGTTACCTGTTCTTAAAAAAGCAGGTGTTGTTGATGCTGGTGGTAGAGGGCTTTTAATTTTATTTACCGGATTTTATAAGGTAATTATTAACGACGAATCGATGAAATTTGAGTTTTCTGATACTGCCGCTACCATGGATAAGGTTCAAGAATTCCATGCCCATATTATGGATTTGTCAGAAATTCAATTTGCTTATTGTACAGAATTTATGGTTATAAATATGTACAAAAAGACAACCGAGAGCGATATTGATAGGTTAAGAGCACGTCTTATGGAGATTGGTGACTCGGTTATTTGTATTGGAGATTTGCAACTTGTTAAAGTTCATGTTCATACTAATAAGCCTAATGAGGCATTAGGTAATGCTTTGGAATTGGGTGAAATTACCAACGTTAAAATAGAAAATATGTTAGAGCAAAATAGGGAATTGTTAAAAGCAACTAATAACAAAGAACCTATGAAAACTTATGGTATGATATCTGTTGCTGCCGGCAAGGGCTTGTATGAAATATTTAGAGATTTGATGGTTGACTATGTTATAGAAGGTGGCCAAACAATGAATCCAAGTGCGAATGATATTGCCGGAGCTGCTGATAGAGTTAATGCACAAAATATCTTTGTATTCCCAAATAACAAAAATATTATTTTAGCTGCCGAACAAGCAAAAGCATTAACTAATAAAAACTTAATAGTAATACCAACTAAGAGCGTTCCAGAAGGAATTTCTGCATGTCTATCGTTCAATGAGGAAACTAGTTTGGAAGAAAACATCGAAGCAATGACCGCATCAATTGGTAATGTTAAGACAGGTTCGGTTACTTATGCTGTTAGAGATACCCATGTGGATGGTTTTGATTTATCAGTTGGTGAGATTATTGGCCTTGATAATAATGCAATTTTGGCAAAAGGACAAACTGTTGCTCCTACTGTCGAAGCATTAGTAGATAAATTAGTTACTAACGATTCTGTTAATATTTCTTTATTCTACGGCGAAGATATAAAAGAAGATGAAGCAAATAAACTTCAACAAATCTTGCAGGATAAGTATCCTAGTTGTGAAGTTTCTGTCGTGTATGGCGGACAACCAGTATATTATTATTTAATATCTGTTGAATAGCATTGGCACAAAAATAAATAATTTTTACAATTAATTTTTGCTTTATTGGTTACAAAAACATATCTTTAATTCTATTAAAAAATGTTTGTTTTGTTCATAAAAAATAATATTAAAAAAAATTAAAAAAAATTAAAAAAATTCTTGACTATGTTGTAAAAATTTGATATATTTACAAAGTCAAGTATGGGAGCATAGCTCAGTTGGGAGAGCATCTGCCTTACAAGCAGAGGGTCATAGGTTCGAGCCCTATTGTTCCCACCAAATAATTTTGCTCGACTAGTTCGAGCAATAATTATTTATAGACAATATGCATATAATATTATATGTATGCGGGAGTGGCTCAGTGGTAGAGCGTTGCCTTGCCTTACGGTCAATTGTAAGAATCGGTCAAAGCGGGCAAGTGTGATTCTTGCATTTGCCATTGTCAAGGAATTGACAAAAATCATTCAAACAAATATAATAGTAATACTTATGCGGGAGTGGCTCAGTGGTAGAGCGTTGCCTTGCCAAGGCAAATGTCGCGAGTTCGAATCTCGTCTTCCGCTC